>CAZQTE010000281.1:3296-8007 GCA_964595615.1 uncultured Saprospiraceae bacterium | reverse complement strand
ATTATTAACACTCTTGTCAACGGACTCTAACTTTGTTTCTGTAATTTCTGTTTCTTTGTAATCTGACTCTATTCTTAGATTATACAAATTAGTCAAATCGTCTTTCATATTACGCACATCTCTCTTGTCTATTTTGCTAACTAATAATTGTGAAAAGAACTCTTTTGGTATGTGTTTATGCAAACTTCCTAAACGTTTGCCCTCTATTTCCTGATTGACATGTGCGTACTCTTCTGGATAGTATTCTTTAAAAGTATGCAGTAATCTTTGGAAACAAGAATAATAAGCACAATGTACAGACGGCGTGCCATAATCCGCCTCTTTCAGCAAGATAAATGCATTATAGTTTTGTTCGGACTTACTTAAAATTAGAGACATTTAACGAATTTTAGTGTTACAAAGTAACAAAAAAATAATGATTAATGTTGAATATTAGTTCCTTTTGGTTTATTTTCCTCTTTTCTCTATGTATTTTCTCATTCATTTTTTAAATGATGAGCGCATTTATTAACCCTTACCGCACCAAAGAAATATCCCCCTTCAAAAGCACCGTCACCCCGTCAATAAACTCCACCTCAGCCACATAAGCAAAGACATCTGTCCCCATTCTTTGACCTTTATAATAACCGTCCCAACCAAGTGCAACTTGGTTCAAAGGAAAGTCTTCATTCTCATAAATCAAACCTCCCCAACGATTGTAAATACGTAAATAACGAACAGCTGTAGCACCTGCACCACCATATAATGTGAAGTAATCATTGATACCATCATCATTGGGGCTAAAGGCATTAGGGACATAAATAGGACGTATTGGAGAAACGAATACTGTTGTTGTATCAGAGTCAGTACATCCCAATTCATCTGTTACCGTCAAAGTATAAGTTGTTGTATTGAAAGGCAAAAGAAGCGGACTGTAAGTCAAACTATCTTCAATAATATTATCTGGCGGTGTCCACATTGGGTCACCCGTTGGAGAGTCTGAGGAAATCAAACTACCATTCAATTCTACCGTCTCACCAAGGTCTATTTCAAAATCTTCTCCTGCTTCAACAATCAGGGCTGGCGGGTCGTTTAGCATCACATCTATACTGTCCAAACAACCTTTTTTATCGACAATAAAAATCTCAAAGTCACCTGCTGGAACAAAATTAAACATATCTCCTTGCTGGAAGTTGATGCCGTCTAAGCTGTATTGGTAAGCAGGTACACCGCCCGTTCCGCTCACAGTAACAGAACCTGTCGCCTCATCTGCGCAGATTGGGTCAATGACTTCTCCAAGTTGAATATCCAAATTTGCCTCAGGTGGACAACAAGCTTCAATAAAAATATCACGCACTTGCGTAACGATACAACCTTCTTCGGTTGTGATTTGTAAAAGAATTGATTTCGTTCCAAAGCTCTCATAAAGAACCTCGTGTGGTCCTTCAGTATCAGCCGTTGCAGGAATCGCGTCTTCCCCAAAAAACCATTGATAACTTGCCGTAAAGCCAGCTGGAATATTCGAGTCATCTTCAAAAGTCACCATATCAATATCGCATTGTGTTCCTTGTTCTGGATTAACCAAAAAATCAGGTTGAGGTCCTAAAAAAGTACCTGAGCCACCAAACTGAATATCAAATCCAAAACCACTATTTGAGAAATTATTGACAATTAAGGCATAACTTCTTCCTGCTTCCATATTCACTGCTGAAGCAAAATTATTATCACCATTTTGGCAACCAGGTTGTTCACTCGTATCACTATCCGCCTCGCTTAATCCAGTCGCACCTGTACACGCTTGCCAATTGGCAAAAGGCTGTCCAACATTTTCTCCCGAAGCTACACAACGCAATAAAACCTTTCCTGCACAGTCATCAATTCCATTCGGTAATTCGTAAACGGAGAAATCTAAATCGTCATTTGGGTTACCCGGATTTAAGGTGAAAGATAAAGAACCTGCTTGGTCACAAGTCCATTTATACCAAGCCGAACTAAACTCTTGTCCTATACAATCATCATTTGCCAACTCATTCGTCAAAGAACCTACACTCGATAAACTCTCAACAGAAAAGGCTTGCTTGTCACATAAAACTACACCTGTTGGACAGTCAGAAGAAGGCTCGGGTACTGAATTGAAATTTGTCACACACAATTGAAAAGTTCCAACATTCGTGTTTCGTGCGCCCACACGAATGAAATAATTTTGACCAACAACTAAAGGGCTGGCAAGGCTTTCTGCTATATTTTCATTGAAAGCATCGGAGAAACATTGTATTTCAGTTAAGTTAGTACAATCGCCAGAGTAAAGTGCAAATTGAGGATTCTGAAGTGTCCCACCAGAGTTATTTCCTGCTGCACCAACAACTCGAATTTTTACATCTGTACCTATTGCTTTGAAGGCAAACCAGACATCATTATTCGCATCTGGCGGGAAACACCCAGGATTTACCTGAGGAGAAGGCGTTGCCATTTCATTGTTAAATTCTCCAACCGCTGAGCAATATTCGGCAACTTCATCTAAGAAAATATTATTGACACATTCATCATTGACTTGTGCGAAAAAAACTGTGGGAATTGCACACAAAAAAAGGAAAAATGAGAGGTATTGTTTTATCTTCATGTTTGTTATTGTGTTATTGGTTACTATGTTATTAGTTATTGTATTAGTAGCGTAATAACCAATTTAATAGACGCTATAAAAACGTATTTTGGGGTGCAAAAGTACCAAAGAATGTGTGATTTGGCAGACAAACTATAAGAGAATGACTGACAAAAGACGTTGTGAATGGTGTATGAAGGATGAGTTGTATCAAAATTACCATGATACAGAATGGGGCGTGCCTGTGCATAATGACCAGAAGTTGTTTGAGTATCTAAATTTGGAAGGGGCGCAAGCAGGGCTGAGTTGGTACACTGTATTGAAGAAAAAAGAAACTTACTACGAGGCTTTTGACGGTTGGGATGTGCACAAAATTCTCAAATATGACCAAGCGAAACGAGAAGAACTTTTGCAAAATCCAGGTATTATTCGGAATAAATTAAAAGTCAATGCGGTTATAGTTAATGCGGCGGCTTATTTGAAAGTACAGGAGGAATTTGGGAGTTTTGATAAGTATCTTTGGTCATTTGTCAATGGGAAAACTATTGTGAATAATTTCAAAGGAATAGACGATGCTATCGCGACATCTCCAGAGAGTGATGCGATGAGTAAGGATTTAAAAAAGCGTGGTTTTAAATTTGTAGGTTCGACGATTTGTTATGCTTTTATGCAGGCGGTTGGGATGGTGGATGACCATTTTGAGTATTGTTGGAAACGTTCGTAACTCGGAGTTGCACTCCGAGTTTCCGTAACTCAGCTTTCCAAGCTGAGGCAAAATAAGAAATAGTTCTCAGCTTGGAAAGCTGAGTTACGGGAGAGTTACGAGCGTAAAATTTTATTTCCAATGCCACATTCCAAACATCGCGTCGCACTACAATATTCGTTTTTCAACTCCAAAAGAGCTTGTGATTGATAAGCATTTTCGGGTTCCATACCCAGTGCTTTCCAGTTTTTAATAATAGAATTTTTCTCAGGTTTCAATTCTTCTAACAGGCGAAAAGCCTTGTCTTTGTAGCTTTCTTCTGCTTTTTCTTTTCCGTATAAAAATAAGAAAGGGACAATTGTATTGATGATAAAAAGGTGAATCGTACTGCGCCCCAAAGTCTTATTTCTTTCTTCTGATTCTTTATCAAAAACATAATGTGTATTCCAATAGTTGTGCAAAGAAACAGAAAAAAGTGCTTCAATCTCCTTAACCGTTTCGGCTTCCAAAATTTTAGAAAAGAGGTGGACAGATTGATAAATCAAAGTCGCAAATTGCGCTAAGCGAATTGTCGGAAAATTCGCAGGACGCATTCTTAAAAAACGCCAAGATTGCGCAGGGATAGGGGATAAGTTATGCTTCTTTCTCAAAAAATCATACTCCTTTTTCAATTGATTTGGATAATCATCTTCTAATTCTTCTTCCAACAAACCTGACTGACCAAATAGCAATGCTTCTATTTGCAAATGACTGCTTTTATGCTTTGCCAAAGTTAAGAGTGGAAGCGACTGCGCCAGCATTTCAAAAGGAAAAGCATTCACTTTCACTCCAAAATTTTTCGCCAAAGCACGATAAAAAGTCTCTTCCCAATTATTTTTATTTTGCTTTAAAATCGCCGAAATATCTTCCGTCTTGCGTTCCAATCTTTCTACCAGCATCCTATCTAACCAAAGATTTTTTGTCATATCTGCCACTGAATAAAAATGATGCTGACAAGGAATCCAGTGCTCATTATTTAATAATTTGAGATAAGTTTTATGCAAGTTTGGAGGGACACGCCGGCGCAATTCTAAACAAGGAATTCGCTCGCCGCTTGGTCGATAAATAGGTTTATCTTCTTCAAAAACAACGTGCAAAATGACATTTTCGTAAGCTTTATCATTTTGATGTCCGTGGACATTCCATTCAGAGGAATTGATGTGAATTTCGACATTGCCCGCCCACAGCGTATCGCCAATAGTGACGCGCGCATTTAAGAAATCAGGACCAGCATGATGATTGTGAGAACCAAATTGATTAATGGTAATTTTTTCGCCTTGGGTCGTGCAGAGGTTTTCGAGGTCGAATCGTTTCATTCGCCAGAGATAGTGGAGGAAGTCTTCTCTCATAGTTTTGTTGTGTATAAGTGCGTGACACTATTTATTCAGGCA
>CAZQTE010000281.1:0-3196 GCA_964595615.1 uncultured Saprospiraceae bacterium | reverse complement strand
GCACTTAGTTCGAATTAAATTGAGTCAGATTTTTTGTAAAAATCCTGTTAATTTACCCTAAATCTACACATTTTCTCGCATTTTCTGTAAACTCTTGCGCTCTTTCCACGCAAACCAAGCCAACCAAAGTCCCATTGCCGCAAAAGATAAATCATTCAGCGAAGCGAATCCTTTAACCGTGTAAAGATTTAAACCCATGAATTGCCAAGCAAAAAAATCAGAGAGAATATAAGAAGTATTGATGCCGCCAAGGAAGAAAAGGACTTTAATCATGCGGCGCATTCCTTCTAATTGTTCCGCTTCGGCATTTCGTTTGCGTTTGCGGAGAGTTGCTTGTTTAAATTTTACATAGCGAAATGCTAATGCCAAATAAGAGAAAAACAAAATAATGAAAAGTCCACCTTCTAATGGTTTGTAATAAGTAGGAATGAAATCTTCTAATAAGGTAAATTTATAAGCATCTCGTTTAAATGCCATCCACCAAAAGAAAATGGCTTGTAAAATGGGAATAAAGAAATGTTTTATGTCGGTCAGGCGCATTCGATAGCCTGGGTAGAGGCGCATTTTAACAGCATAAAAAATCAAAACACCAAAGGAAAGTGTATACCAAATTGGCAGAAAAAAAGTAGTTGGTCGTGCTTCCATCCAACCACTACGTATCAAAATAATCCGCGTCAAAGCCAAAGCAAAAAGAAACATCAATCCTGAAAAACACCAGCGTGATTGCTGACTATAAGGCAAAAAATGATACAAAAGTCCACCAATCAATGCCAGCGGGACTGAGAGATAAAGCGTATAATTTATGCCTTCAGAAATGATTTCTGTCATTGGCTATTCTGTTTTTTTGATAGCGTATAAAACTGGTTTAGAAGGGGATGCATCCATTTCAAAACTCGCAATACTTATATGTAGCAAATACTGCCCGTCTTTAATATCGTTTGGAACAAAAATAAGTTCCGTTATTGTGCAATCTTCTCGTTTCTCAGCAACAGTATTTGGGTATTTCCAAAAAGCGTGATGCGCTAATAATAAACCTGCATCTTCTTCGCGGTCAACTGAAGGTAAATCAATCAGGACATGACGGACACCTTGTTCGACCAGATATTCCATGGCTTCGTGATGCAGAAAAGGAGGATTTGCACCAGAGTGTTTTGTCGTTAATTTTAAATCATCATTGGGCATCGTCCGAATGATAATTGCCTCTGTTCCTTTGACTTTAGGAAAACAAGCTTCAAACATTTCCTTCATTATCACGCGGTCGCCATTCTCTTGAATGCTTGGCCATACAGTGATAAGTTGCGCAGGAAAATGAAATTTTTTGAGACATTGATTAATCGTAAAAACTTCTTTGGCGATATGTCCAACACATTCGGTATGCGTACCATTTCCATGCGGATTTAGGCGCACATTTTTAAAATTGACAATACCACCTTCTTGCGTCGAACCAACAAAATCGCCCATACGTACAGGAATAAATTCAACTGGCGGCGCATAAAAGCAATTTACCCATTCTGTACCTTCACGCAGCGGCATCGAAATATCCAAAGGAAAAACCGTGTCCGCAGAATAATTAATACCGTTTTGAGAAAAATTAATCTTCATTTGAAATAACGTCTTCAAGCGTGATGGATGCACCTTTTTTAGCTGGTGTTTCGTCTTTTTCCTCTTCTTTTTTCGCAGTCGACTTCATTATTTGATTGTAGAATTTTTGTTCTTTTTCTTCAAATAATTCCTCGTTGACATCTGTTGCCGTCGAAAGGATATCCAAAAGTGTATTAATCCGTCCTTCCGTATCATAGAAACGATTGATAATAGCAATTTTTCGTTCTTCCACCAGACAATAACCAGAAGTAAAACTTCCTTTTTCGTAGCGAACAGTGTATCCTTGCGTTTTGAAAATTTCTTCGATTTTCTTAAGCGTAGTTTTCGTATATTTGAACATTGATTCATTTTAGGTGTCAGGAATCAGGTGTCAGGAGTCAGGCTGTTTTTGATTGAAAACAATCTGGCTTTAATATTTTTTGACACACACGAAGCCTAAACAAATATTTATTGTTTTCCGTTAGCTGGAAGACGAATATTAGCAAATATCCGAAAATAAACTATAATAGACTTGTTACCCTTATAAAATACTATTCTGAAAATGCCTTTTTCCGCTACTTTGCTTCAAAAAAGCATTCAATAGAGGGACTATTCAAAGATTTTTTGAAGAAAAGTAGAGAAAAAAATTGGTTCTTTATGATTTTGGTTGGTAAATTACAGGACGCTACTCAAAAGGTGACTCAAAGTCGAATGTCAAACTTTACCAACCGATTTAATAAAGAACCAAAAATTTAAATTTCAGCAAAGAATTTTATAAAGATAACAAGTCTAAATTCAACCTTAAGTACTTGGACACAATTATTTACAGGTATGGAAGTTTTCAGTTAGAAAGGCGCTTGCCCAACTAATAACTTCCAACTAACAACTTTTGCATGAGTGAAAATTCTCACAATCAACAAGTGTTTTGGCTTTCGCGAGATAGTATATCTTTTCCGCATCCAGAATTAGCGTCGCCAGACGGGATACTGGCAGCGGGTGGTGATTTGAGTCCTGAACGACTTTTGTTTGCTTATAAAAATGGAATTTTTCCTTGGTTCAATCCTAATGATCCGATTATTTGGTGGTCACCTGACCCACGTTTTGTTCTTTTTCCTGATGAGTTGCGTGTCTCTAAAAGTATGCGTCCTTATTTTAATCAAAAGAAATTTGAAGTGACGATTGACACCGATTTTTCGGCAGTTATTAATGCTTGCGCGGACGCTTATCGAGCGGGGCAGGCTGGTGGCACTTGGATTACGGAAGGGATGAAAGCTGGTTATATTGAGTTGCACAAACGAGGTTTTGCGCATTCTATCGAGGTGCGAAAAGAGGGCGAATTAGTTGGAGGTTTATATGGTATTGCTATTGGTAAATGCTTTTTTGGTGAAAGTATGTTTTCTCGTGTGAGCAATGCTTCTAAGTTTGGCTTTATTACTATTTGTCGTCGCTTGGAAGAATTGGGATTTTGGATGATTGATTGTCAACAACCTACACAGCATCTTGAAAGTCTTGGCGGTATAAATATTCCACGCAAAGATTTTTTGAAGATTTTGAAGCAAAATGAGACAGAAAATACCTTGGTTGGTAATTGGGGAGAAATTCTTTCGAAATCGCC
>CAZQTE010000280.1:2502-8023 GCA_964595615.1 uncultured Saprospiraceae bacterium | reverse complement strand
TAACTACACAAAACCGCATGGCATTCACAACAAACCCCGAACTCGAACTTGCCTTTGATTTCATCCAAAATACGAACAAAAATATCTTCCTAACAGGTAAAGCTGGTACAGGAAAAACAACCTTTTTACACCGCATCAAAGAGGAAAGCATCAAACGTTTGGCGGTCGTCGCACCTACAGGTGTCGCGGCGATTAATGCACGCGGGATGACGATTCACTCTCTTTTTCAGTTGCCATTCACACCTTTCATTCCTGGCAATACGGCAGACCCAAGCCGCCAACGCAAGTTTAACAAGAAAAAAATCGACCTAATTCGCAGTTTGGATTTATTGATTATTGATGAAATCAGTATGGTGCGCTGCGATACTTTGGACGCGATTGACGATGTTTTGCGTCGCTATAAAGACCGTACAAAACCTTTTGGTGGAGTGCAACTTTTGATGATTGGAGATTTGCATCAATTACCGCCCGTCGTGCGCGAGGACACTTGGGATATGTTACGTCAGCATTATTCGACACCTTATTTTTTCGGTAGTAATGCCTTACGCGGGACGCATCCGATTACTATTCAATTGACGCATATTTACCGTCAATCGGATGATGTTTTTATTAATTTGTTAAATAAAGTCCGTGACAATCAAATGGACAAAGAGGTTTTGGAGACTTTGAATAGTCGCTATATTCCCAATTTTACACCACCAGAAGATGAACCCTATATCACGCTGACTTCTCACAATAAAGCCGCCAATAAAATCAATGAGAAAAAGCTGCAAGAATTAGTGGGCGTCTTAAAAACTTTCAAAGCAGATGTTGAAGATGACTTTCCAGAACACGCCTTTCCGACGGACTTATTTATGGAATTTAAAGTGGGGGCGCAGGTGATGTTTATTAAAAATGACCCGACGGAATTTAAGAGATTTTATAATGGGAAAATTGGTCAGATTACGGGATTTGGAAAAGATTGTATTTATGTAAAATGCCCAGGTGATGAGGAAGAAATCGCAGCGGAAAGATTGACTTGGGAGAATGTAAAATTTGAACTCAACGAAAAAACAAAAGAAGTAACTGAAACGGTAAAAGGGACATTTACACAATATCCACTGCGCTTGGCTTGGGCGATTACCATTCACAAAAGTCAGGGATTGACTTTTGAGCGTGCGGTCATTGATGCGCAATCAGCCTTTGCACATGGACAGGTTTATGTTGCCTTGAGTCGCTGTACGAGTTTTGAGGGAATTGTTTTGCATTCGCCGATAAATTTCAATTCTGTTCGGACAGATACCGTGGTTAAAAATTATTCCTCAGAGGCAGAAAAGAATGCACCGACGGAAGAAGATTTGCTGGTTTCAAAACGTGAATATCAGCGAGATTTGATTAGTGAGTTATTTAAAATGACGGAAATTAAACGCGCGTTGTCGCGTGCAGAACGGGTGTTTTTTGAACATGAGCGCATTTTATCTACTACGGCAGCTAATCAATTTAAAGATTGGTCAGTCAAGGCGGAGAATTTAGTTTTTGGTTTCGCCGACAAATTTCAGCCGCAGTTGAATAATTATTTTTTACAAGAAGAATTGCCAGAAAACAATCAAGAATTACAAAAGCGTATTCAAAAAGGAAGCGTTTATTTTCTTAATAAATTTCAGGATGAATTAGTACCTGACATCAAGAAAATTCCAATTATCACCGACAATGCTTCTGTCAAAAAATTGGCGACGGAAAGTAAAAAAGCTTTAGAAAAAGCAATTTTTGTTAAAAATGCTTGCTTTACGACTGCTTTGTCGGGCTTTTCTGCCGAGAAATATTTGAAAGCTATCGCCGATGCAGAATTGGATTTTGATAAGAGAAAATCACGCTCCACTCAAAAGGCAAAAACCATTGCGCCTTCTGATTCGCCGCATCCAGAATTATACATTCAAATCAAAGACTGGCGCGATGATGTAGCCGAAGACGAAGGCAAAAAGCCTTTTGAAGTTTTCCCTGTTGCGGTCATTTTGGAATTGACTTGCTATTTACCGACTTCTTCGGCGAGTTTGCTCCGCATCAAAGGTTTGGGTAAAGTGACTGTAGGAAAATACGCTTGGGACATCATTCCAATCATTGAAGATTATTGTAAAGCGAAAGGTATTGAGCATAACTTGCTGACGGCACTACCTTCTAAAAAACGCAAAAAGAGTACAAAAGAAATAAGTTTAGAAATCTTCAAAACGGGTAAAACTATTGATGAAGTAGCAGAAGCACGTGATATGGTTCGAACGACGATTGAAGGGCATTTAGCGCATTTTGTGGAGCAGGGTGATATTGACCTTTTGGCAGTTTTGGAACGCTCGAAGGCGGAGGAATTACTTGCTTATTTTGAGAAGAATAAAGGGAAGACGAGTAAGGACGCGAAGGACTTTTTTGGGGATAAGTTTAGTTATGGGGATTTGAAATTGGTAAGGGCGCATTTGAAGGGGTTAGAAACTTAAAACTCAAATTCAAGTATCAAATTCAAGAACTTCCTAAAATTTGAATTTGATACTTGAGTTTGAGTTTGTATTTAAAATCCTACGCCACCCCCAAATTCTTATAATTCCAAATCGACTTTATCAAACGACCAGCCAAAATAACCACCGCAATAATAGAACCCACCCCAAAAAACAACATCTCACTTTTGATATAGCCAACAATACTCGCCATTTGGTCTAAAGGCATTTCTCCGACTAAGGCTTCAGGACCTTCTTCATCAATGAAAGATTGGAACTTACTAACTTGCTCAATGAGTAGAAAAACAGCCCAGATAGAGCCAAAAATCAAAGCAGTTTTCACCACTTGCAATTTAGCCAACCAAGTATGCTTCAATAGAAAAATGTAGCGCGTACAAGTGACCAAGACGACAATAAAAATTAGATTTGGGACAAGGAAAAGGTAGTTTTCGGTGACCGAAATAATTGGATATAATACTGCCGCAGCAATGATTGCCGTAACAATCCAAAAGACAAGTTCTAAAACGATGGAAAGCGCTGTTTTATTCATGTTGCAAAGGTAGAAAGGAGTTCTTTTACTTTTGTCAGTTTTTTGTTTTAAATAATTCCTCTTGGACTTTCTGAGAATATAGGATTGATAATCGGATGATGCTAATTTGGCGGAATAGGGCGGATACTTATCATTAAAATTCGCTTAAATCCGCCGAATCCGCATCATCAGCGTTTCAATCATCCATATGGACACGTAGTTCTTTGTAAGATATTCTTTGAGCAAGATTTGTATAAGAAGTTAATCATAGCCCAAAAGCATCCGCACCGTAGGCAAAACCACAGCCGCCCGATTCTCATCCAAACCATCATTCCCATTCACCTCCGACAGAAAGTTTTTCCCTTTCGCCATGCGCATCATCTCCTCCCGCTCATTTGGAGAAAAATTAGCAAAAGTCCGTCGCAAAACAGGCAATAATCCATTAAATTCCTCCTCCGCAATTCCGTCAATCCACTCATCCAAAATCTGCCACAACTCAGGATGATGTATCAAAACCAAACCACTACCATACAGAAAACCTTCCAACCACAATGCAGCTGAAAAACTCTCTTGTCCTGACGAAAGCGCATAATGTGTTTCTGTAGCCGTCTGTTCCGCATCCAAGATATTTTTATCGAATAAAATGCGTAAACACAAACCTTTGAGAGCAGGATGCGCGCGCGGCGTTCCCGTAATTTGCCTCAAACAGCGCTGCCAATCTTGGGTAAAAGTGAAATTATTAAGCAGATTTAATGCGTGATTAACAGCTATTATTTTTTGAAAAATATTGTTGGCGGCATCATCGTCAATCGAAGAACAAGTCGCTGGCAGTCCAATACAAATTCTTGGAACAATTTGCTCCGTTACTTGCGCAACAGCGTCGGTTTCTGTGCCACGTACATCTCCATAGCGCACGATATTCACCAAAGATGGCAAAGCATCCATGAGGTTTAAAATATCATTGGTGACCGCAGATTTTTGTTCTAAAAGACGGACTAAAGGTTCTATTGTTTCACTTAAATCGGCGTTCAATGCACTCTCTACCATTTCCGTCAAATCAGGTAGAGTCTGCGCCTCATTTGCCTTTTTGAGGAGGAAACGCGCTGCTGCTTCGTAAACTGTATTTCCCCACATTCCAGCCTCAATAATGCGCAAGGCAAAATCGGGTTTCCACTTCATTTTCCAATATTCCTTGAAAGTAGATAATTCTCGTCCTGTCTCTTTTTGCATTTTTCCCCAAGGAATATTCAATACATTCAGACGATGCAAAAGATGACTCTTTAATAAATCTGCTGGCGTTCTTAAATCCAATCCACCGCGCTTATTCTTTGCATTGGCTTTGAGCCAAAGTGCATCCGTTGTATTTCGATAAGGAGTTAATCGTGCTGCCTTGATTTGCTTGTCCAAATCTTTTTGGAGAGGAATAACTGGAATTTCGGGTGGAACTTTTCCCATGACATCCCCAACTATAAGTTTCTCTTCAATCAACTGCATTTTCAAAGCATCACCGTCGCAAAAAATAGAAGTTGCCGCCTCTTTCATTTCCTCAATTCCAGGCAAACTCAAACCACGCAAACTCGCCAATGTTTCCGCCAATCGCGTCGCCTCAATTGCATGAGCCGAAGACGCTGAAACATCCTTCGTCCGAAACAAACGCGCCACTTTCACCATCCAACGTATCGTCGCTTCTTTCCGGTTAGAAAACAACATTTCATACCAAGCTGGTGAATTAACACCTGCCATATATCCACTCTGAAAAGTCAAGCGATTGTAAGACCAAGGCACCCAAGTCGCTTGCGTCTTCACCTTCTTCAAACCTTTCAAAAGCGCATTATCTGCACTCTGCTTATAGCGCGCCCAAGTATCCAAAACAGGCGAATGCCATGCCCCACAAACTACCGCAATATTCTTAAATCCATCCTTGACAGCCTTGCGAATTATCTTACGCATATATGCCTCACGTAATAAAGTGCACGGACGTTCTTGTCGGATTTCGGCGCGCAGGGCAGTATTCATTTCGAGAATAGCATCAAAGATTTCCGTTTCATTTTCTGCTTGTTCAAACATGGCTTCCCACCACCTTTCGCTATCATTATATCCTGCCAATTTCGCCAAATATTTCATGGGGTCGCGACGGAAATTTTCTTCTTCTTTCGTTAATTTTTCTTCGACTTTTAATCCTAATTGCGCCTGTTCCCTTTCTGCATTAGATAGTGCAAAAGTGATGTCCATTGGCAAATCCATGAAACGTATCGGCACTTCATTTTTTAAACCATATTTCATCGTCTGCCACTCTGGCGAAAACTGCGCGAAGGGAACATGCGCGGCTTGTTGTAAATTTTTATCCGCGTAAATGAGAATGGAAACGGGTGGTTTTAATCCTTTGTTTGCGACGTAATCTATTAGCTTTTCGGCATCGGAGGGTGCTTCGATGAGGATGCAATCTGGTTGCATCTCATGGAGGGCGCGGCGGAGTGCTTTTGCACTGCCTGGTCCGTGGTGTCTTATGCCGAAGATTTTTGTCACTTTG
>CAZQTE010000280.1:0-2402 GCA_964595615.1 uncultured Saprospiraceae bacterium | reverse complement strand
AAAAAATCCCTAATTTGCCCACAAAAGTAAACAAGACATTTCAAAAACAGAGAAATGCCACTAATATTCAATATCCAATCAACAATATTCAATAAAAATGGAAGAACGCACTTGGCTTAAAAACTATCCCAAAGGAATTCCTGCGAACATCGACCCAGATGCTTACGACACATTAACAGATTTATTTGAAGAAATTTTCGATAAATATCGTACTCAAGCCGCTTTTGCTTGTATGGGTAAAGCCTTGACATTTGACGAAATTGATAAAAAATCAAAAGACTTTGGAGCGTATTTACAATCGCGAGGTCTCGAACCTGGTGACCGTATTGCTTTGATGATGCCTAATTTATTGCAATACCCAATTGCTCTGTTTGGTGCTTTGCGTGCGGGCTTAATTGTAGTAAATACCAATCCTCTTTATACCGCGCGCGAGATGCGTCACCAATTTACGGATAGTGGCGTTAAGGCGGTTATCATTGCGGAAATGTTTGCGCATAATTTGGAAAAAATATTGGGTGATACGCATATCAAAACTATCATCACCGCGAGTGTAGGAGAGATGTTGGGTGCGGTAAAAGGTCGGATTACAAATTTTGTGGTGCGAACGGTAAAAGGCTTAGTTCCTAAGTTTAATTTACCTAATGTAGTCAAGTTTAATGAGGCATTATCGCAAGGAAAAAAATTCCAGTTACAGCCACATAAAGGCAATGCGAATGACACTATTATTCACCAATATACAGGAGGAACAACAGGTGTTGCAAAAGGTGCTATGTTGACTAATCGAAACTTGATTTCGAATATGCAGCAAATTCGCGCGATTATGGACAACTCTTTAATCGACGGTAAAGAAGTAGCACTTTCTCCTTTGCCGATGTATCATATTTTTGCTTTTACAGTCAATTGTTTGGCTCTTATGTCGCGTGGCGCATTGAATGTCATTATCACTAATGCCCGTGATTTGGGTTCTATTGTGGACGCATTTAAAAAGTATGACATTACCGTCATGACAGGTGTGAATACACTTTTCAATGCCTTATTAAACAATAAAGATTTCAAGACTTTAGACTTTTCAAAACTGAAAATAGTCGTCGGTGGGGGAATGGCTGTTCAACGCGCAGTTGCCGAAGAATGGCATCGCGTAACGGGCAGTCCTTTGACAGAAGGTTACGGTATGACGGAGGCTTCGCCAGTTATTAGTTGTAATCCAGTAGACGGGACAGGAAAATTAGGAACAATAGGAATACCATTACCAAGTACAGACGTAAAAATCGTTGATGACGAAGGTAATACTTTAGGCTATAATGAGGTCGGTGAATTGTGGACAAAAGGTCCTCAAGTCATGAAAGGTTACTACAATCGTCCAACTGAAACAGCTAAAACAATTACGGACGGCTGGCTACATACTGGTGATATTGCAAAGATGCATGAAGACGGTTATCTACAGATTGTTGACCGTAAGAAAGATATGATTTTGGTCTCTGGTTTCAATGTTTTCCCGAATGAGGTGGAAGATGTAGTAGCAGCGCATCCAAAAGTTTTGGAAGTAGCAGCGATTGGAAAAGAAGATGCAAAATCTGGTGAAGTTGTTAAGATTTTCGTTGTCAAAAAAGATAAGTCTTTGACGGAAGAGGAATTAAAAGCTTATTGCAAGGAAAATATGACAGGTTATAAAAATCCAAAACATATTGAGTGGCGTGAGGAATTGCCGAAGACGAATGTTGGTAAGATATTGCGGAGGGTGTTGAAGGAGGAAGAGAAGGCGAAAAATAGTTGACAGTTGGCGGTTGTCCGTTGACGGTCTGAAAATACTTGGAAGTATCGGGTGATTTATTGATTGTCCGATACTCCATTTTTATAAACTCTAAAACTCTATAGATGAAAAATTTACTTGTACTTTGTATTTTATTTTTTGCTTTTCAGAATGCGATTTTTGCACAAAATGATTTTGGGATTATTATTGGTGGAGGTTTGCATAATCAGGATTTCATTTTAGATTCAAAATCTAAGTTTACTCCACAATTTAAAGCTGGTTTCAGCTATCAACGGAATATTGTGGATAACCGACTACGATTGAGTTCTTCTTTAAATTTCCATTATTTTATTGGAAATGAAATAGAATACTCTGAAGCGATTACAGAGGTAAGTATAATCGGAGGTGGGGGTTTTATCGAAGATAATGTATTAAGTTCTTACAACTACAGTAATGCTAAAAACAAATCATATTTCGCAGTAACCCTACCTATCATTTTATCTATAAATTACAAGAAATTTAGTTTCGGAGGTGGTATTGAATTTCAATATAGGACAGTTAATCCAGATAAAAATTTAGCTTATGTAGGCAATGTCCAATATCAGCTATCGGAGCGTTTTAGCATTGATGCTAACTTTGTAAGGAGTTTAAC
>CAZQTE010000279.1:0-8032 GCA_964595615.1 uncultured Saprospiraceae bacterium | reverse complement strand
AAAAAAAATCCTCATCGAAGGAAAATTCGATGAGGATGGTAAGGAATGCGAGATTAATAGATTCAGAATCTGAGCCGCTTATTTTTTCGTTTAGTTTTGGCTTAAAAATGGGCGTTTGTCGGGGCAAATAACCATTTTTTAAGTGAAAAATAAGCGAAAAAGAAGTAGTTCAGATTCTGTATCTATTATTTTCGCATTCCTAAAGCATGAAAGCTTAAAGAACGTGAAATGATAAGCTGTACAGTAAAAATTATCTCATTTTTATAATCTTGAAGATTTGTGTTTTTTCATTATTTTTTAAATGTAAAAGAAAACTACCAGAAGGAAATTGTGAGGTATCTATAATTAAATCATCTGCAAAAAAAGTTTTACCATTTAAAACTTTTTGTCCATTTGAATTGAATACTTCATAACTTGTCTCACTGTCTGTTTTTTGATTCGTTTTAATTATTAATTCATTGACAACGGGATTAGGAAATAGGCTGTATGTAAATGTGTTATCTGTTATTTTAGCATTTCGTATTTGAGACATAGAGTGTGCCCCCGAATAATCAAGCTGTTTTAAACGATAGAAATATGTGATATTTGGACTTACTTCTTCATCCAATAGTGTATAATGACTTATATCTTCCGATTTATCACTGCTCTCTATAAAGGCAAGGTCATAAAATTCGGACTCAAATTCAGACTTTCGTTGTAAATAAAATCCTGAATTATTAATTTCACTTCCTGTTGCCCAATTTAGTTGTATTGTTTCTTTTAGAGGTTTGGCCGTAAACTCTAAAAGCTCTACTGGTAATACATTTGAAGTGTAAATCGTGCCAACCTTACCTATATTCCCGCAATTAGTAGTGCCTCCACTTGCCGATGCACATGCTTCATTTAAAATATTACGCATATCCAAAAGCTGAAAATCGTCCAGATACCAGCCTTCACAGAGATTATTATGACAAGCTGCATCATCATTCGCATCATCCGAGACGAAGCGAAAGCGGATTTGTCTTGCCCCAGAAAAATCAGATAAATCGATAATTGTATTTTTGTAAGTTTCGCTATATCCCGTAAAAGACCGCCTGCCACTTATAGATGAGCTCGGAATAGGTACTCCTACTGGCGTATTAAGAACGTCAAAAATAAAACTATTGTAGTTGTTCTTTATCATTCGTGAACCTAAATCAAGCCAATCAGTTCCGTCAAGTATTTCAATTACTCCGCCGTCGTGAGTTTTTTCTGTATTGTAAAATTGCCAAAAACTCAAATGATTATTACTCGTACCGTCTAAATTCAAATTTAATATCAAACTTGACTCTGAAGCCGTCAAAGGATTTAAATGCCAAAAAGAAAGAGAACTTCCTCCATTATTAGGTTTTCCAGAGTCTGTTATCCATGCACCAGAGGAGACGAATCCTACAGGAAGAGCTGTCTCAACAGGTTCTTCAAATAACACAACTGTACCATCTGCCGCAGCAATTGTTGCTGTAAAACTCCGTGTCAGCTCTGTATTAGGAGCTAAGGAAGTAATGTTGGGCCAGTTTACAGTCGTTGCGCTACTATTACCACCGTCGCTTACTGTTTCGATAGTTAATTTATTTGAATAAACATCACTCACAACTACATCACTTAATGTCTGCTCAGAGTTATTTCTTATGGTCAAAGAGTAAGTTAATTCTTCCCCTGCGATAGCATCCTCTGTATTTACGGTTTTGATTATCTGCAAACTTGGTAAGTCAAAAGACGCATTTCCTCCAGAGGTCGCGCTAAATCCTAAACCTCGGCGCGCAAATGCTTCCCATGCAATATTTTTATCCGTTGCGCCATATAAAGTCTCCGCAGCAGAAAGTACAGCATCGCGCATATTAACAAAATCAGGTTCGCAAGCTGTCATTTTGATTGCTTCAGTAACAATGTGCATTGCTCTAATATTTCCTGCACTATCATCTGAGGCGTAAATGTCATTTTGATAACCATACTCTTCCATTAATCCCAAAGTCATATCCCATAACATGGTACACCAAAGAAAACCTACTCCATGAGGATAAGCTAAACTATTAATATCCCCGTAAGTCAATTCGTTAAAATACGGAGCTGTTTCATCCATTTCAGAAGTATAATATCGTGGGCGTATTCCTTCTTCATTAGCATTATCATTCAAAACATAAGCTCCTATCCCACGAATACCTTCACCTAACAAATCTGCATCTATTTGGCTATTACCACTATGGTCTTGCATTGTTAGCATCAAACTAAAAAAGTCACTCCAACCTTCGCCGCCCTGCTCGGCACTGGTCAGGCAATCAATATTATCTGCCCCTCCAATTAAACGTGTAGTCAATCCATGAGCATATTCATGGATAATGATACCGTTATCAAAGTCCGAGTCTATTTGATTAGGTGCGTCTGTTGTCCAAAGACTTAAACGTATACTCGGACTTTGTCCGTCTACTGAGGGTGAATAAGATGCCTGATTAAGACCAGTTCCTTCTTGTACTCTAACTAAAATTTCATCGTCGCCTATGCCTTGACCATTATGATTTGTCTTTTGAAAATTTCCTGCAACTTCGTCAAAACCGTACTTATAAAAAATGTCATGACAGGCATTTGCAGTGACAAAGGCATTCGTAACGGCATCTTCTAAAAAATCTGTTGCATTTGTACTACTCAAAGAATTATTGTAATCAAAATTCAAAGAACTGTTATCAGGTTTAGGAACATTTCCGAATGCGTAATCACCCGTTGCGTTTAATCGAGTAATTTTCACTGCGTCAGGTTCAGCACTTGTTCCTGCGGGGGCGTAAAATGCATATATATTATTTCCTCTGGTATAATCAAACTCAATAGTGCTGGCATCCCCATCGGTATCATGCCAACCATAGGGTGATGATAAAATATCAATTAGTTCAGTACCAGTTTTCAAGCTACGAGAACCATATAAGGGAGATTCTACAGGTAGCGGAAATACATTGTATTGTCCTGAAAAAGAGGTGAAATTATCTGACGAATGATTAGAAATTTTGTCCGTTTCATCATTTGAAGTGTGAGGACAAGAGACAGGAAAGTGATTAATATTACATGCTTCGAGAGGAGAAGAACAACTAACTAATAAATTATGAACTCTTATCGTTTCACCATTTGTAGCATTGATGATGATGATGTAATTTTTCTGAGGAGTAGCGATTTGAAAATGAAAACAAGGGATTAAATTGCCTTGACTATTTTCATATACCAATTGAGTATTAAGTATTTCAGGCTCGCCTTTGTAGGAATAAGAGGAAGAGGATGTACTTTTTTGTTGTAAAAACGTTTTCAGAGCTGCTCGAAGTCCTGAGTCTTCACTTATTAGATTACGAGATGACAAAGTACTATTACTTACTTTTCGAATAAGATTGTCATTCAAGTAAATTACTTCTCCTTCAGCATTAAGATGTACAGACGCAGTGCCATTTGTTATCGGAATATTCTCATAGAACTGTTTTAGATAAATATGGCGAATACCACTGTTATTACTTTTATGTTGACTCGTAATTTTTAAGTCTGTTAAATTGGGCTCGATTTGTTTATCGCTATCAAAGAATAGGTATTTAAATGCTTCAGCACTTTTGTAAACATCATTTTGTCCAAAAAGGAGGAGAGGCACTAACCAAACCAAAGCGATTAAAAATATTGATTTTTCTTGTCTGCGCATACTTATT
The DNA here is from genome assembly GCA_964595615.1 of uncultured Saprospiraceae bacterium. Taxonomy (GTDB): domain Bacteria; phylum Bacteroidota; class Bacteroidia; order Chitinophagales; family Saprospiraceae; genus JAHDCG01. Next base: position 4,343 of record CAZQTE010000279.1, on the reverse strand, counting down.
ACATTCTGATTCAATTGATACTAAAATGTACTAAATTTTATCAAATCAAAAAAATAAATAGTGGTTTTAGTGTCTTCTAAAGCAATTAATCGTTTTCTTCTTCTTACTTAAGTTTTCGATAATTTGCCTTAAATACAACACAAATATGCTGTCTTTTATCTGTAAAGACAGCCATATCTGATTTTCAAAAAAACATGGGAAAAAACTAATTAGACTTTTTCCTTTTCGCTAAAACCTATAGCTTTACTACATGTTCAGTTTGATATCCATTATTATTTTCTACGGTAATAAAATACTGTCCTGAATTGATTTGAGAGAAATCAATAGAGGCAGAGACTGTACCTTCTGCAACTTTCTGATAATCAATAATTTGACCTAAAGCAGTAGTCACTATTATAGACGTATTATTGTCTGCAATTACAGGCAATTTTACTGTAAGTATATTGAGAACAGGATTAGGATAGGCATTTATTTTTAGAGTTTTTTCTTCTTCTACTACAGAAGAATTTCTAAAGACGGCAGTGAAAATTTGATTTGTATTTATGCTCTCAGGATTATTGTCGCCAGGCAAGGCCCAGATAAAATCTAAATAGTAAACACCTGTACCTACTAATTGGAGAGAAGCGTCTGGAGAGCTTTGATTTCCTATATATTCAGGAATGAAACCTTGTGCAGGACCATTAATTGCTTGTAAGGAAGGATTTGTACCATAAACCAAAAACTGACTTACCGTACCATTAGGACGCATCAATGCTATTCCACCATTACCCGTAGATTGGTCTACTTCAAACCAGCCATATCCTTTACTATTATTAGAATTTGGTAGCACTCCTGCCATAAATTCGATGTATGAAAGAGTACCAGAAGCATCATATACTCCAAATGACCAGCCTGATAAGTCTAAACCAGCATCACCAACAATCTCAAATCCAGTCTCTGTTGGATTGTTAGCAGCATAGTTTACCTCATTAATGAATGTGGAAAGTCCTTGACCTTGTAGGTTAGAGAAAAGGAAAAATGTGAAGATTAAAATTGTAAAGTATCTCATGTTTGACTATTTTTTAATTAAAAAATAGCAAACTATCGAAAATTCAAGTAAGAAGATTGAATATAGAACAAATATAGGAACAAAATTTTACTTAATCAATACCTTTCGGAATATTAAAGTAATCAATTATTTCTCTAAAAGTATTTATCGTAAGCTGAAGACTTGTTTTTCCTTTAGAACTGTCTAATAGTTTATTGAGTTTTTTGGCATATTGACTACGCTGAGTTTCGAGATATTTAGATGAAAAATAGAAGCAATGAATGAGGGTATCATTATTTTCATTTACAGATTTTCCCTTTATACTCTTTTTGTAACGACGATAATAAGCTTCCGTTTTTTCAAAATCTTGTAAAGCAAAAGCAGCCATGATTAACACCCAATAGATATTATCAATCTTAGTATGAAAAGGAACCTGTTGAAAAAAGACCAAAAGATTTTCTAAAGTCTCTATACTTTTCTTTGCACCCTCTTTGTTTCGTAGCAATAGTAAACCAGCGTAAATTCCCGTTATACTGATGTAACGTTGGATAAATTTTTCTTCTATTAACTGGTTTTCAAGAATTTTTTCACAACGAGAAATTAGATTTTCAATTTTTTTCTTTGCTTCTGTACCTAGTAAACTCTCATGGTCATCACGATATGTTGTAAATTTGCTGCTAACCAAAAGACTGGATTGAATGGCGATTGAATTTATAGCAGGTAAATTGATGAAACTGTTCCAGAAAAGTTCATTCTCACTTAAAGACATTATAGCTTCAGCCTCTTTCATGATTTCTACTTGATCAGCTTCTTTCATTGAGTAGCACAATTTCAGATAATGCATTTTAGGAGCAACATTATGCAAAAAAGGAAAAATAACGTACTCTTGCTTTAATAACTCTTCCTCAATTTTTAACAATTCTGAATAATTATCTTCGTTGTAAAATCGTGCATCCCTTTGCAGATACAAAAGAAAGCAAATATTTAATCTTGCTAGTATTTGCACACAAAAGCCCGAACTTTTTGTGTAAGACTTTAGTTCAGATAACTTACTCTCTAAGTCAAAATTTTTGTCTTCTTTACCTTTAGATTTCAATTGTTGTTTAACGAAAATACTAATATTATTTAATTGCTTTTTTAGTTCGAGCAATTCATCAATTCGCTTGTATAGTTTAACAGATTCATTATCTGACTCCATGAGTGACTCTACCTGTGCCATTATACTAAGTACCTTTATTTCAGTATCATAGTCACCGACTTTTTCGGCAATATCACGCGTCATATTCGCTAATAAAATTGCATTTTCTCGCTCTCCAGTATTTATTAAAATTTGAATTTTCGAAATATTATGTTGTAGGTAGTTTGGATAATTTTTTGCTAGATATCCAGACAATCGAAAAGTATAATGAGATAGTTGAAAGAATTTCTTCTTTTCTTTATCGTTTTTTACAATATCTCCATATGTCTTTTTGTATAGTATCTCTGTATCTTCTTCCACTTTAAAATCGCGATTTATTACATCTATTAAAGCCATAGGGTAATAAGAGCGAAGACTCAAATTCTTCACATGCTCTCTAAAAACTTTAAAGTGATATTCATCTAAGAGTTTGATGAATTTTTCGATAATCAGCATAAAGAGTATTTATTAGACTTTATGAATGCAAAATGGAATTTAAGGTTTAAAGGAAGTTTTAATTTGACTAAACAATTAATTATATGTTTTTAACATATAATTGAGTTTGTGAAGGTAATAATTTTGACGGGGTATTGAAAGTAAGCTTACAAAAAAAGTATTTTAGAAAAAATTTAAAAATGGCAAAATTTGCTACTGAAAACCTAGTCTTTCAAAATCAGTTCAACACAAAACCCTAAAGCACGAATCAGTACAACCCATTTGAACTGAATAACTAATTGATTAAGAGTCACTTACAAATACCAGTTCAAAAGCACGAATTAAAACGCACTTTTAGACAAGGATTGTTTTCGGCCTACTCATCAAAATAAGTCACAAAAAAACAAAGAAACACCTCCTTTATCCACACAATTATCCTTAACTTCGCCAGCCTATATTTGAGACGAAAAATATCTGCATGAACTATGAGGAACTAAAAAGCTTGATGTCTCTTTCTACGAGCATCAAACTACTACGCGCGAAAAGTGCACCTATCATTTTGAGCTTTTTACACCGTGAATTTAAAGAAAATAACCGCATCGCTATTGCAGGTTATGAGCTCACAAATAGCCTCTCCGATTATCTCGAATCTCTCGAAGATAAAGACCTTTTAGACATCGAAATTAGTGACTCTCTCAGCATGGCGCGTCATTATTTAGCACAATGGTGTAACGAAGAAAATCGCTACCTCACACGCTATCCTGATGAAAATGGTGAACCTTTGCACGAACTGACTTCGCAAACGGAAAAGGCACTGCAATGGATGGACAGCCTTCGCAAACGCGAATTTGTCGGTACAGAGTCTCGCTTTCGTAATATCTATCGTCAACTACAAGAATTACTTGATAACACCTCGGAAGACCCACGAAAAAAAATCAAAGAGCTGGAGAAAAAGCGTAAGGCAATTACCAAGGAAATCAACGCTATTAAGAAAACGGGCATCGTCGAAACCTACAACGATACGCAAATCAAGGAACGCTTTTTCAATATTACTAAGACTGCGCGCGAACTGACTTCTGACTTTAAAGAAGTCGAACAAAACTTTAAAGACATCACCCTCAATCTCTATAAAAAACAGACGCAAACCGATGTCAACAAAGGACAAATCTTAGGCTACGCCCTTGACGCGACGGATGAATTGAAAAGCTCTGACCAAGGAAAAAGTTTCTATGCTTTTTGGCAGTTTTTGATAGCGGATAACAAGCAAGATGAGTTAATGCGCCTCATTGATTATACTTATCAATTGCTCAAAGACCGCGATATTCAAATTGCAGATAACTTTTTAAGAAAAATAAAAATCTACCTTCATAATTCGGGTCAAAAAGTCATCGACTCCAACCACCTTCTCGCCGATAAATTAAGTCGCATCCTCTCCGAACGCAATGTAGAAGAGCGCGAACGGACGCGTGAGGTCATCAACGAAATTAAAAATTTGGCTGTCCGCAAAATTGGAAAATTCAAAGGCAAAAAAGACTTTATCAGCATCGAAGGAACGCCAGAAGTCAATATGTCTCTCGACCGTCCTCTGGGACAGCCGCGCCAAGTTGCTAAGTTTGACAAACAACCCGAGGCTATTGGCAGCAAGGATTATAAGGAGGCAAATTTAGATGCTTTATTCGACCGTTTTGAGTTGGACAAACAGGA
>CAZQTE010000278.1:0-8048 GCA_964595615.1 uncultured Saprospiraceae bacterium | reverse complement strand
TTAAAGGACTGAAGTTTTCTTATGTGACTCGGATGCAGGAAGTTTTGCAAATTGCACTTTAATTAGTTGTCGGTTGACCGTTGCCAGTTGACGGTCAACCAACAACCGACAACGGTCAACTTTTCTATGCTACACAAATTAAACGCTCCTTTTCCAGAAGAAGAAGATTTTGGTGCTAACGTAAAACATATTTTTGGTGTTAGTGTCTTTATTTTTCTGACTCTTTATGCCTTGCGTCCTTTTGGGATACATCAATCAGAGGAAAATTTGCTTTCGATTTGTATCGGTTTTGGACTTGTGACTTTTGTCGTTTCTTTTCTTTATTTTTGGTTGTTTGGTGAGATTTTGAAAATTAAGAAGAATGTTCCCGCATGGACTTTAGGAAAGTGGATTTTATACATGTTAGGACTTTTACTTTGTATTGCTATTGGCAACTTACTCTTCGTTAAATTCATCATTTTTCCCGACCTTAATATCAATTTTTCTAACTTCTTAAGCATGGCTTATAGCACTTTAGCTATTGGTTCTATTCCTGTTATTTTCTCAGGTTATTTCATTCAACAAAAGTCAGACAAACAGAATCAATCTGCGGCAAATGACATTCAATCTCAACTGAAAATCACGCCAGCTGAAAAGACAAATATTCGCCTTTTCTCTTCCAATAATAAGCAACAAATCGAACTGGCTGAAAACGAATTTCTCTACGCAGAATCTCAGCAGAATTACGTTGCCATTTCTCATCTCAAAGACGGCGAAATCAAAGAAACAACCCTCCGCAACACCCTCAAAAATATCCAATCTCAATTACCCGAAAAACCCTTTTTTCGTTGCCATCAAAGTTACTTGGTGAATACAAGTTTGATTGAAAATATATCTGGAAATGCGCAAGGTTTACGTCTGCAACTAAAAGGCTTAGATAGCATGGAAATTCCTGTTTCGCGTAAATATATTTCTGCTTTAAAAGCTATTATTGCTTGATAAACATCCCTTTTTAGCTTGTCAACTATCCCTAAACTTACCAATTATCCCGCATTCTTGTTGATTATCCCCGTTTTTTTGAAGTATTTCCGCTTGCCTGTATGTTTGTGTCATCATCGCGCTTATTGATAGTCGCTTTCACAAAACATAAAAATCACAGTCATGGAAATTATCGCATTATTAGACAAAATTCTTTTACCTATTCACATCTTTTTTGCCTTTGGCAGCCTTATCATTTTCTGGATACCTGTATTCACAAAAATGGGTGGAGATATGCACCGTAAGACGGGAAAAGCTTACGTAATAAGCATGTGGGTAGTTGTGATTACTTCCGTATGGTTATCTATTAATAACATCATCGAAGGACACTATAACTTTTCTATATTTTTAGGATTTATCGCGTTGATTACTGCCAATCCATTGTGGTATGGCATCGCTATACTAAAGCACAAAAAAGGCTTGACAAAAAGCTATAACCGCAAACAAATGGCATTCAACCTATTGATTCTTGTCTGTGGTGGTGCATTGCTCGTATTGGGCTTAACCATTGGTGTAGAAAATGGTGGAGTATTGATGATTATTTTTGGTATTTTAGGACTAACGACCGCTGGAACAGTCATCAAAGACTTGCGTAAGCCACCGACGGCGTCCAACTGGCTTATCACTCATTTACGCGGCATGGTGATTAGTGGTATTGCGACCTATACTGCCTTTTTTGCCTTTGGTGGACGGACACTTTTTGAGCATATTTTAACGGGCTATTGGATGATTATCCCTTGGGTTGCGCCTACTTTTATTGGGATGTATATTATTCGTAGAATGCGGAAGAAGTATGAGAAGAAAACTATACAAGGTTAAATGCGTGATACTTTATACGGTTAATCAGAGTTTATCCCCGACCAAAGCGCGGAAGTCGGGGTAAATTTTGGCGATTATTGATTTTTTGGAAATAAATTAACTGAAATGTTTTTTCGAAATTCTTCTTTTCGGCTCTTTATGATTTTGGTTGGTAAATCGCAGAAAACTACTCAAAAGGTGACTCAAAGTCACCTTTTGAGTAACTCCAGATAACTAATATCGCACTCTACCAACCGATTTTATAAAGAACCTCTTTTCTATATCACACCCTAAACAAAAACTGCAACACTTTCTTCAATCCCTCCGTCAAATCTCCCTGCCTAAACTGCGTAATCGCCCGTTGATTTATCCGCGCAGCCACAGGATAAGGATACACCTTATTGAAAATCGTATTGATATCCAAACCTGCAATATTTGCAGTTAAAAGTTCTTGAATAAGGTCACCCGCATGAGGCGCCATCATGGTGCCGCCGAGTATTTTAACTTTGCGATTAAAGATGCTTTTTTTAGAAAGGTATAAAACTAATTTGCTGTAAGTGTGATAGTTAGCTGTAATAGCGCGGTCGTCTTCGTGAAAGTCTTGCTCAATTTTAGTGTAGGCAATTCCTTTATCTTTTAAGTCTTTTTCTGTCCAACCGAAAGTCGCAACTTCTGGGTCAGTAAAGGTCACCCAAGAGAAGTTTTTTAAGCTATGTTTGCGAAGAGGGAAGGGAGATATGAAATTCATTATTAAATCCCGATTGTGCATTTCTGCACCGTGTGAAAATTGCTCACGTCCCATTGCATCACCGACTACGAAAACATTCTTATTCGTGCTCCGATAATAGTCATCCACGATGATTTTTCCTTTTTCAACTTTTATTCCTGCATTCTCCAAACCAATGCCCTCCGTACGTACAATGCGACCAATAGCAAGTAGTACCGCATCAAATTTTAGTTCGCCTTTCTCTCCATTTTTCTTCTCAAAAACAGCTGTATTCTTATCTGAAAAAGAAGTGACAGAAGCTTCATTAATGACCGTAATTCCTTCTTTCTCGAAGAGTTTTGCCATAGTGTCTCGAAAATCATCACGTTCCTTCCCCATAATTTGTGAACCACGATTAATGATAGTCACTTGAGACCCCAAACGACTCATCGCCTGTCCCAATTCACAGCCAATCGGACCACCACCAATCACCAAAAGACGCTCTGGTAACTCTTTTAAATTATAAAAAATAGTCTCATTGGTATGCAAATTTTCTACCTGTTCTACACCTGGTACTTTCAATTCGCGCGGTATCGAACCTGTCGCTAAAACTATTTTATTCGCCGTAAATTGCTTTTCATTGACCTCAATCGTTTTCTTATCCACAAATTTCGCCCAACCGACTTCGACATCCATATCGCGTTTACGCAGAAATTCAGGATTTTCATGGTCACGAATGACTTGTTGCTGCTTATGAATATAGGCAATGACTTTCTCAAAATCAGCCTTTCCCTTTGTCTCCATACCAAACTGCTCCGCCTCACGCCCTGCATGAAACAAACGCGATACATGTATCATCGCTTTACTTGGCACACAACCATAGTTCAAACAATCGCCACCGACATCAAATGCCTTTCCTGTTATCATTAGGACATCTAAGCCCAGACGATTGGCGATGCCGCCTGCGCCGATACCTCCACTTCCTGCTCCAATTACTATTAGGTCGTATTTTTTCATTTAAATTTACATTTTCCTATTCCTTCACTACTGCTTTTGTCCACACTTTATCTTCTCCAACTATTCGCACAAAATACATTCCTGCTGGAAAATCCTTTAAAGAAACGGTATGAATGCGATGCTCGTTTTCGTATAAGCGTAATGACTCTGTTTGTAAAGTTTGACCTGTCAATGAAACTAATTCGACATTAAAGTCACCTGCAAAACCTTGTAATTCTATTTTTGCTTCTCCGTCAGTTGGATTAGGTGCGATACTGAAAAACCTGAAAGTATCATCAACATCTTCTGTTGATGTGAGTGTGCCGAGAACAAAATCATATTTAATGAAACTACCAAACTCGGACTCAAAAGTTTTTACTGCAAAAGTAGAACTGCCTAAGTATCTGCGAATAGATGCATTTCCATTTCCAGAATTAGGATCTGCCCAAAAGGATAAACCGTCTCCATCAGAATCTAAAACCTCTAAAGAGTAACAACCTGGAGGTAAGTCTAAATCATCCTCATAAGTAGTATTAGCAGAGAGGTTATCGCGGAAAATAATAATATTACCACTGGCGTCTCTAACTGTATAACTGGTCTCTTGTGGTTGATTATTTGTTCTTACTCGAACCAGAAAATCAGTTTCAGAATCATCAAGTACTCTTGGTAATTCAAAGGCAGAACGCATCACATTGTTTTGTGCATATTCATCTGCTACGCCGTTTGGTTCACTGATTATCACCTCAAAAATATGTTCTTCTTCCGAAGTTGCAAATACATTATGACTACTTACTGGTAAGGTGACTTCCTCTGATGCCATAGATGCTAAATTACCCGTCCATGTGTAGGATTCCACGGTGCTATTTCCAATAGTTGTATAATCTATTTTTAAACTTGTCAGTGTCTCTGCACCTGTATTGCGAATGATTATTTTTGGTGATTTACAGATAGGGTTTAAACGTTCAAATTCGACACGTTTACTCGGACTAATAATCTCTGTAATCGCTGCATCTGTCTGGAAATTAGCTGCTCCGTAAGTTACTAATTGATTAGAAACCAGATAGTTAGCTTCTGTCATCGTCGCTCCATTCACACCATAATCAATCATTGCTGTACCTCCAGGTGTCACGATATCCGAAATGTCAAATTCATTTACATCTGTAGCTTCACCTGGACACCAACCTGCTCGGTCGTAAATCCAAGTTCCGCCTTGTGGGAAAATTGGATTACCACCACATGACTTCCATACTTGATAGGTGAAATCTTGTGTGCCGCCATTGATATTTAAATAGTGTTGACGCGGGACGAATTCTCCATTTTGACCATGACCTGTAACTGATGAGCGCAATTTAAAATGAGAACCCTCTGGACTGAAATTTAATTCACGCGGCTCAAAAATAGCGTCTTCTTGAATAGGCGCAAACCAACCACGAGCAAATGGCCAAATGTTTTGTAAATTCATTACATCACGAGGAGGAGTACCAGTTATAAACTGAAATTTAATGTCCATTTCCTCCTGTCTTTGACCACCTAATTCCATAGACATAAATCTTTCATCTCGCAATATTGGAGCATAATCTGTTACATCAAAAATGAAAGTTTTTCCGTCGTCTCCAAGGTCTAAACCAATACCGTAAGGTGTAACCAAAGATAGTATTTCAAACTTTGCATCTCGCTTTAGATAATAATCTAGTGTTCCTATTGAAATGTTGCCCTCATCAGCAACATCAACTGTGCCGACAATATTTCCAGCCTCATCAATAATATTCATTGCTCCAGAAGGATAAACAAAAGTTTGCCCTAATTCTACTAAATCCGTACCGTCCACATCATACTCCGTAATAACATGTTGACCATTTAAAATACTATCTTGTAAGACAACACCTTCATCTATCACATTTGCATAAGTCCCTTGTACAAATACGGCATTTGCACGAAGATTTACATCTATGAAATTTTTAAATAAATCCTTTCCGCGCAAAGAACTCCAGGCTGGACCACCTGTGATTTGTGCTGTACTATTATTGCTAGAAAAATCTTCCACTTCAAAGCCTATTCCTTCATTCATTGGATAGTATGCCACTAAATTAGCATAATCAGGATGTTGGTCTGTAATGGGTTGATGCATATATTCTTGAATAGTCGCAGCATCTAATGCTTTGTCCCAAATTCTAAATTCATCTACATTTCCATGATAATTATTAGTGAAAAGATAAGAAGAACCAATATTAAAAGAAGTCAATGAAATTGGATTTGTCATACCAGTACCACTGTGCCATTCTTCTCCATTCAAATAAATTTTCATACTACCTGTATTGGCATTTTTTGTGAAAGCCCAGTGTGACCAAGAACCTGCAAAAGCTTCTACAGGTGCGACTTTATTAATACGATCATAGCCACCATTGACATTTCCGCAATCCCAATAAACTTGTCCATTAGACCAAGGTAAATGTACATTCGCACCGCGTTGATTATCATCATTTATACCTTCAAAAATTGAGGTATTTGTAGGTAAGATATTTTCATCTCCTTTTGTCCAAAAAGAAATAGTTATCTCATTTTCAATGCTTTGTAAGTTTTCTGTAGGTACTTCTATTGCTCCTGCGCCGCTAAATTTTATTGAATTATCTTCTGTTGCATTAAATAAGGCTGAAATGTTTGGAGTAATATCTCCATTAATGCCATTATTACCTGCAGAACCTGTAAAAGTGAATTCTACAATCACATTTGAAGTTCCATCCCATTCGAAATCTTGATAGAAATTAAAGTCATGTAAACCCGTTGCATCAAAACTAGTATTCAAGAAATAAACCTCTGTAAATCCGTCTAAATCAGGATCTGTCGCAGACAATTCAACTTTGTCAGTAGCTTTTAAACTAATACGCATAAAAGGAACTGTCGCACCAATTGTGCTCATGTCCAACTTTAGACCAGTCATATTTCCTGCGGACAATCCGCCTGCTGTAATTTCATCAGCAGTGTATAAGAATTGAGCGCGTCCAACAGTTTGCTCTGCTGCCAAAAGAAGTTCTTGTGTTCCACTCCCAACTGCAGAGGTTTCCTCTGTTAGCACTTCTGTATAGCTAACATCATGTTGTTCGTATTGATAATAGGTGTAGGACGGCTGATTGGTATAAGAGAACTCTTCACCAGAGAAGCCACTAATGATATGCGTAGGATGAGACGCAGCTGTACTATCTGTTCGCGTAGGGTCAGTTATAAAAGTATTACAAGAGTAATCCCACTCACCGCAGCCAACATCATTGCCTCCTGTTTGATTGACAATATTGTCTTTACATCGCATATTGTAAATCATCAAGATTTTCTCAAAACTCTGTTCGCCAGAAGGAAAAGTATAAGTACCCGAACGTGCATCATTGTCACGTGTAATCGTCTGAACTGTGATGGTATCTTGAGCAGAAAGTTGCCCTATGAGGAATAAAAATGAAAAAACTAAGGATATTCTTTTTAGCATGGTAACGTTTTGAAGAAAATGAACTTTCAAATATTTCTGACGCTAAAATACTTTAGAATGTGTGGAATTCTAGAAAAAACAAGATATAATATGTTTGGAAGTACAGAAAAATAACTTTGTAGGGGTCTTGTAGGGGCTTGAAAAGGGAATGTGTAGGTCTTTTATTCTTGACAAATATTAAAAGGAACTTCATCTTTGTAAGGTAAGATATAGCACGCTGTATTACCCACTAAATGAAAGCTGTATTAATTTAGATAATGTAAATTAACACACTGTGAAGCACTGAAAAATAAACATCGGCTAAATTTAAGAGCAAAAATTCAGGTGATTTTTTGGCGATAATTATAAGCCCTCCATTTTGGAGGGCTTTTTTTTGTAATTGGACACAGTTAATATTAGAACTTAAATTTCCGTTTTACAGGCTTAGTCTGTGTGATGAAACCTGTCCGCAAACGTTGAATATTCTCGGCAGACTTCTTATTCTTCTTAAAATCTTTCCACGAAGAAAAATCATCAGAAATATCTAAGATACCTGTGTGAAAAGCATGGATAGCATCTGAAAAATGGAAATTTTCCATAGGTTTCAAAAAGTGCTTATATCCTGTATTATCAGTGATCGAATATTGCAAAGTGCATTTGACATTTTCTCCACTAAAATAAACCTGCGCATCCCAGCCGCCATTTGAAAAGTAGATAATATCCTTCTCCAAATCAGCATTAAATATCTGATAATCAGACAATCCAATGGTCTTTGGATGAAAGTCCTGCGCGACTTTTCCACGAATATTCATAATCAAATGAATCACGCCAAGTGGCAATGGGAATTGTTCACTTTCAAGTTCTTGACAAGAATACTCTCGGTCAAGAGTGAAAAATGTTGTTGAAAGATTGCTAGCATTCGGATAAAAACGAAGGATTTCTCTCATCCGCTGATTTGACAAAGTCTGAAGTTTGTTGTTTTTCATAGGATGTGCTTTTTGGTGAATTTTGCCATTTTATTGGTAAAAATGGACTTTGACTTGTGTACTTATATAACAAAAAGTACCTATGTTTTAG
>CAZQTE010000277.1:1726-8101 GCA_964595615.1 uncultured Saprospiraceae bacterium | reverse complement strand
TGCTTTCTTTCTCTTTATCCGAAAGTGTATCCCAAAAATCAACTTTAGGATTTAATAGATATTCGATTTGCTGTAAAATGTGCTCATCTTCCACCTCTACTAATTGTTCTAAAATATTCTGTTTTCTCCTTTCTGTTGCTGTCATTTTCTCTCTGAATTTAACTTTTATTGTCGATATAATTACAAAAATACATTAAAATTTTAACAGATGCTATTTGAGAGGGAAATGCTTGATTGTATTAAGGTGTTTTTAAGAGGAAAAGGGAGAGTAGTGTTAGATTTTTGTATATTGTGGGGTATTTTATGGGATAATTAAAACTCTATTCACACACTTAATGAATAATAGACCTCTGGTTATTGTTCGCTTAACTCTGTTTCCATGAAAAAGGCTTATCTAACTTTATTCTTTTCTTGTATTTTTTTGAGTTCTCTTTTAGGACAAGAAGTTTATATTGAAGGCCCTACCACTTTATGTCCGGGCGAGTGTGGGACTTATATTTTTTCTTCAGATGAACCAACATCTTATGTTAACTGGACAGGTCAAACTGTTATTAACACTCAATTTACCTATAATTTCGAGTTTTATGGTAATTATGGGACAGAGTTCACTATTTGTGCCTATGAAATTCAACAAGACTTCGATGGACTTGGAGAGATTTCAGCTTCTTCAAATGTAGGAGATGCCAGCATTATTGTACAACTCATTGATGCTGAACCTATAGAGTTATCAACAGTCTCTGATGTTATTTGTGAAGATGATGATACCAATTGCCGACAAGTTTGTGTAGGTAAAACGACCGACTTCATAGTCTCTCCGTCAGGAGAAAATTACAACTGGTTAATTGAAGGCTCAGAAGACTACGAAATCTATGGAAATACAGCATCAGTAACATGGGATGAGGTAGGAGAGGGACTTGTAAGTGTGGAAACTACTTCAAGTTCTACACCTTTTGGAATAGATTGTTTTTTTGATGAAAATGCTACATTATCAGATGGAGTATATAAATATTTTCTACATGGTGGTGTATTTCCCATTGAGGTTATTGTCTCTTCATCTTTATCTTCTTACACAGTAGTGTATGAAAGTAGTTTCCCCGAAGAAGGGGTAGAATTTCCTAACATATTTGATAGTTATAATGTTTCAGCAATAGACGCGACTGGAAATACAGCCTACTGTAGTTCTTTTCCCCAAGGTTTTGCATGTGACAATAATATACAAATTTTAAATTATTCTCCTCCGACTAATTGTTCAAGCTGTAATGGTATTATTAATTTTACTGTTTCATCAGGATATAATGTGATATGGTCAGATGGCTCAACCGAACCGACGCGAAATAATTTATGTCCTGGTACTTATACTTTCACAGCGACAAGTCCTTTCTCTGACTGTGACTTTACAGAGACATACACCCTTTCATCAGACTTTTGTAGTGAACAACAGGATTTTCCTTTAAATTTTAATGCCGAACTATTACCTAATAATAGTTGGTGGGCGCAAGTAGAAGGAGGAGTTGCGCCATACACCTTAACTATAACAGATTATGAAGATAATTCTTTTGATTTTCCAATCAGTGAAACTGGTACTATCATTACTAACTCGATAGCGCCACTAAGTATAAACGAATGGTCTTATGATTTAACTATCACAGACGGTGTAGGAGAGGAAATTTCTTTATCACGAAGTATTCCGAAGAGCAATTCATCTATTGAAATCCCTATTGAAATTTCTCCTGCTACTGATTGTGGAGCATGTAATGGAGTGATAGATTTTGGCTGGATTGGTAGTAGTCTATATAGTGAGATTTACTACGATGGCTCTCAAATTTTCGAGGGGAGTGGACCAAACTTACGTTATCTATGTCCAGGGAGCTATTATTTAAAAATATACAATGTACCCTTTGGAAACCCCTCATATACAAATATGTTTATTACTATTGGAGACAATTGTTCCTCTTTTTCTAACTCAACTTGTTCTGCCACCGCCACCCAATGCATCCAAGTCCTCCCAAACCCCGAAGCCCAATTCATCACCCTCCCAGCCGCCGCAGACGACGTAGTAGAAATCTGCAACCAACAAAGCATCACTTTTCAAAATGAATCCACAGGAGCAGAGAGTTTTATCTGGGATTTTGGCGATTTTAACACCTCCGTTGCCGCCAATCCAGAACATATCTACGCCAATCCAGGTACATACAATGTCACCTGCATCGCCCGCAATGACTGCTTTTGTTCAGATACTACTTCCTTGACAGTCAATGTTTTAGAAGCTGATATTCCAGAGATAGAATGTCTCGGGACAGTTTGTGTTGGCGATACTGTAACTTATACTTCGCCTGCTGAATGTAGTATATTCGCATGGCAAATTAGTACGGAAGGAAATCTTATTGAAGGAGGAGGCATAAATGACAATTATGCCCAAGTTTTATGGGAAAATGGACCTGTAGGTACAGTTTCTCTCTCTGTCGGAGGATGCGGAACCAGCACGCTATGCAGTCAAGCCAATGTTGCCCAAATCCCAATTTTATCAGGAGATGCGGTCATCGAAGGACCAGCTAAAGTATGTAATAGCACGCAAGTTATTTACAGCATTCCAAAATATGACGGCTCAGATTTTCAATGGACAGTCTCTGAATTTGGGACGATTACCTCTGGCGAGAATACACATCAAATCACCGTTATGTGGGAAGGTGCGACGCCTAATAATAACCAATCTGTAGAAGTTGTTTACGAAAATTGTTGGTTAGAATGTGGAGGTACTGCACAAATGGATGTTTCGATTGTTCCTGAATTTTATACCCAAGGTGTGCCTTTGATTTGTGAAAATGAAAGCTCGATTTTTTACGCGCGAGAGACAGCTAATAATAGTCCTGCCAGTGTAAATTGGACAGTACTAAATCCAGAAGGGACAAGCGTTTTTACTGCTAATTCCGTCGTTTCTGCCCAGATACCTTTTGAATTTGGGAATGGAACTTATACGATTTTGACTACGCCAGCGGATATAAATGACTATTGTACAGCGAGTTATGAATTGAAGGTAGAAGTTTCTGTACTTCCAGACGCACCAATTGCAATAAATGGACAAAGCCAAATTTGCCTTGGCGAAACTTACTCTTACAGCGCTCAATCCAATTTGTCAAATCCCATTTTTACATGGACGATTAACAATGCGGGCACTTTTACAACACAAACAGGGAATACCGCTGTCGTCACTTGGCAAGGTGAAGGTGCACATCTAATTTCTGTCACTCAGACAAGCGCAGACGGTCTGGATTGTACCTCCGAAAGCATAACATTTAATGTTGAAACTGTCGATAATATTACGATGTCAGGTGCGTCAGTTGTCTGTGCAGAAAGTACTGCCAATTACACTGCAACAAATCTACAAGGAGTTTCTTATGATTGGTCAATCACACCCGAAAATGCTGGAACAATCGTGAATGGAGGCAATACCAACAGCGTTGAGATTTACTGGGCTTATGGCGGAAATGCAGCGGTCAATCTCCAATTGTGTGGTCAAAATTTAAGTCAGAATATAGATGTAAAACCCTTACCCTCACCACAAGTCATACAAGCTGATTATCTCTGTCCCAACCAAACAGGAACGGTCTCTTTGACCCAAAATTATCAATCTTACCTCTGGAAGGATGAAAACGGAACAACCCTTTCAGCTGCGCCAACAGTTGATTTGACTTCTGGATATTATGAAGTGGAAGTGACGGATGCTGACGGTTGTGTAGGAAATTCAGTTTTTAATATCGGCGATTTTGCGACCAATGATTTGAATATTTCTACGGGTAGTTTTACCTCTATTTGTCCTGCTGCTGGTATTGGTTTTCCCATTTTATATGCACCCGAATTAGAAGAAGGATTTACTTATGAATGGTTTTTTAATAATGTTTCGCTTAGTATAGATGCTACGCAAATTCAAACAACAGAATTTGGAACATACACCGTCGAAGCAACGAATATGGATGGCTGTACTGCCACATCCAACGGCATAAGTATCTCCGAAGCTTGTGGACAAGGAGGACCTCCACCACCTCCGCCAGCAGGCTGTGAATTAGATTTTTCCTTTCAATCTGTGGGAGATTGCAAGACCTTTGATTTTATGCCGACCTCTGGCAATATCATTTCGATTGTCTCTTGGGATTTTGGAGACGGCAGCACGAGTACAGAATTGAATCCACAGCATACTTATGACGAACTTGGTTTGTATCACATTATTTTGATTGCAAATGTTATCGATAATGCTGGAAATCCTGCCCTTTGTTTGGCAGAAAAGGCTTTGACTTTTCCTCTGAAAGCTAATTTTGGTTTTGAGGCAAATTGTGCAGGTGAAGCGGTGCAATTCAATGATATTTCATTAACAGTAGGAGAGGGAGAAATAGTCAATCGAGTCTGGGATTTTGATGACCCGACAAGTGGCGATAATAGCTCAAATGAGCTAAATCCAAGCCACGTTTTTTCTTCACCTGGTACATATTCTGTCAGTCTTATTGTGATGGATGCGACGGGCTGTTCAGATGAAAGAATTCGGACTATTCAAATCTTAGCACCACCAACGGTTGGCTTCCTGACGCCAGAACAAACTTGTGCGGCAACAGCCTTACCATTCAGCGCGGATGTCTCTAATAATGTGGTCAATTACACTTGGGATTTTGGCGACCCAGCCAGTGGAAATGCCAATGCTGCTCAATCTCAAAACGTCTGGCACAATTATGAAAATGTCGGTTCTTATGAGCTAACACTCACAGGTTCAGATATTTATGGCTGCGAAGATGCCGACACTCAATCTGTTGTGACAGAACCTAATAGCTTGACGGGCAATATTGCCGTTTCGCCTGCAAACACTATCTGCGAAGGCAGTAGTGTCAGCCTAAACGCACCAGAAGGCGGCACAACATGGCAATGGTCAACGGGAGAAACTACCGAAAATATCACCGTTTCAGAAGCAGGAAATTATCAAGTGACGCTAACTTCTGATAACGGTTGTACATATATTCCTGCTGGACAAATTATCGAAATTCTACCCTTACCTTCGGGCGATATTTATGCTGTAGAATTAGATGAATTTGATAATCCAATCAGTTACATTTTCGAGACTTACGAAGTTTGTTTTGGGGAAGATGTCTATTTGCAAATAGAGGAAAACGAGCTGTATTCTTATGAATGGAGTACAGGTTCGACAATTACTGAAGAAGAGTTTTCAGAAGACCGAGATAATCTTTTGGAAGTTGGAACGACGGATATTTCGGTGACCATAACGGACTTGTTGACGGGCTGTTCATCTATTAGCACATATTCTGTCACTGTCCATCCGCAGCCTGAAAATATTCTTATTTCAAGTGATACCCCTTCTCCGATTTGTGGCAATTCTTCTGCTATTTTATCTGTAGAAAATGCGGATACGAATTTGAATTATATTTGGAATACAGGCGAGTTTGGACCACAAATTACTCTCATCGCTGGCGGAGAATATTGGGTGCGCGCCATTAATGAATTCGGCTGTGAAGGGGAAAGCAATCATATCATTGTAGAAAATGCACCTGACATTGATAAAGTGCCAGACGGTTGTCATTCCTTATGTGAAGCAGATA
Source organism: uncultured Saprospiraceae bacterium (assembly GCA_964595615.1). GTDB lineage: Bacteria > Bacteroidota > Bacteroidia > Chitinophagales > Saprospiraceae > JAHDCG01. Next base: position 2,504 of record CAZQTE010000277.1, on the reverse strand, counting down.
CGATTTGTCTACCCATTTTAGAAAATATTGCTCTTTATCAATGGTATTTGAATGGCGAAGTTTTGACGAGTGAAACTGCCAACTCACCTGACCTGATAATGACGGAAGACGGTGAATATCAGTTGTTTATGCAAGATGTATTTGGCTGTACCTCTTGGTCAGACCCTTTGAACGTAGAGTTTTATGAAGGAACAGGGACGGTAATTGGACAAGTTTGGTTGGATGTAAATGAGAATGGAATTATTGACGATGAAGACGAAAATTTATCAGGAATTAATATCCAAATTACAGATGAAAATGGTTTGGAATTAGAAAATATATCTGTCAGCGAAGGCTATTATGGCTTTCAAAATATCCCAACAACAACTGATTATTCTCTATCTTTAGACACGCTTAGTTTGCCACCCGATGTGACTTACACGATTATTGAAAATACAACAACATTGCAAGGCTGTGATGACTTAGAAACAGTCGATTGGTTGGTCTTGCCTTATTGTGCGCCTCTCACGGGGACACTTGAAATCCCTGCTTGCAACGGTATTTCTGCGATATATGAAACCGTTGAAATTATGACTGGAGAAAGTCAAAATTTTTCTCTTATGGCGGTCAATGGCTGTGATAGTATTTTGACGGTAACGGCTTATGCAGCATCCCCTGATATTTCTGCCGAATTATTAGAAATTTGTGAAGATGAAACAATAGAAATCAATGGCGAAATCTTAAATGTAGGTGACGATATCGAAGTCAATTTATTCAATCAATTGGGTTGCGATAGCAT
>CAZQTE010000277.1:0-1626 GCA_964595615.1 uncultured Saprospiraceae bacterium | reverse complement strand
GGTAGTTTTATTATCGAAAATCCCAATGGCGGCAGTCCTCCTTTTGAATATTCTCTGGATGGAAATGAATGGCAACTTAGCCCTGAATTTACGGAGATGTATGGAGGAAATTATATTGTCCAAATCCGCGATGCAAACAATTGCATTTATGAAGAAGAACTCGAAATTTCAACTGCTCCAGAATTAGTATTAACTGCCGAAGACCAAATATTTCCATGCGATGCAGACGAAATTATCTTAGAAATTCCAACATCAGGAGGTCAGGGAATACCTAATTTTACATGGAGTACAGGAGATACCACGGCAACTATTTCGATAGAAGATACTGGGATTTATTCTCTAACTGTTATTGACGAATGTTATGAGCAAACGGCTGATTTAGAAGTAGTTAGAGGCATGAGTAGTACAAGCTCGGCATTTTATATTCCTACTGCTTTTTCTCCGAATGGAGATACTGCAAACGATGAGTTTTGTCCGTTAGGTGCCGCTGATGTGGAGGTTTTGACTTATCATATTAGGATATTTGACCGTTGGGGAAATTTTGTTTTTGAGAGTTTTGTTGCGGATAATTGTTGGGACGGAACATATGGAGATAAAGTGATGAATAATGCCGTTTTTGTCTATGTTCTGCAGGCGGAAGTATTGGTTTGTGAGGAGCAAAAATCGGTGCTGGAGTATGGGGATGTGACGATTGTGAGGTGATGTATTTATTGGGGAAATTAGGGGTGTTTATCTGGCGAGATATGCCATATTTTGAAAATATGGCATATCAGGAATGACGCACTAATATGCCATTTTTTTGTAATAAGTCCTAACGGGCATAAACCTTTTTCGCCACACGCAGCAGTCCTTCCCGCACCACAATATGCTTCCCTTCATAGCTCATTTCCTCCCAAGTCATCCCTTTAGCGTGCATCAATTTACGTATCATTTCTAGGCGTTCAGGAGTAATAAGTTGGTCTTCCGTTCCATAGAGGAATTGCGTATTTTTATCCGCTAAATATTCATGATAAGGCGTATAATCCAATTCATCAGGAATAGTACCTGCCCATAAAATAAGATTATCAAACAGAGGTCTTTCTTGAAAAATCCAACGCAATATGGTCGCCACACCTTGAGAGAAGCCAAATAAGTTAACTTGCGCAGTATCAGGAATTTGTCTGATGAAATGTTCATAAATTTCTTGCAGGTAATTACAAAAATCTCCAATCTCATCCAGTCTATCACCTTTTGTCATCCACGAAGCTACAACGTCTCCTGTAAAACCACCCCAATAAAAACGTGATAAGGCCTCTGGTGCAATAATAAGTGTCTTGCCATCCTCTAACACATCAAACTTACTAATAAAACTCTCTGCCGCCTGACCATAGCCATGACAAGCTATCCAAACTTTTTCGATATGCAGTCCAGGAGTGCCAAGAGTATAGTAATGGGCGGTGCGTGGAACTATAATTTTGTGTGCTTTTGCGGGCATTTTTTGCTTGGTAATTGGTTAATAGTTAATGTGTTATTGTTAGTTTGCAAAACTACTGTTTTATGAGAACTATGATGGTTTTTTGTTGAAAAATGTTCCATAGATATGTTTCTTATTTCCAATAAATGAACCTAATTTTGCAATTAAGGAAC
>CAZQTE010000276.1:0-8120 GCA_964595615.1 uncultured Saprospiraceae bacterium | reverse complement strand
AAAAAAAGCAACTCAATAATTACTATTGAATTGCTTGGACTATATAACATCGGCTAAAATGTTTCTTTGAAGTACAAAGATAAGCTTAATAAAAAACAGCTTGTGTGATATTTATCACACAAGCTGTTTACACATAGAATTTATAATAACTCCAATTTATTCCGACTCAATTTAATCACCCCTTTTTTCTCCAATTGTTTTAACAAACGAGAAACGGCTTCCCGCGAAGCATTCAAATCATTAGCAATTTGCTGATGCGTAATGGAAAGAGATTTAGAATTTACAGCAGTAGATTTTGTCTGTAAATATTGTACTAAGCGCTCATCCATTTTTAAAAAAGCAATACTATCAACAGTCCGTGCTAAGTCTAAAATACGAGCATCATAAGCTTGCATGACAAATCTTTTCCATACACGAAATTCACTTATCCAATCATCTACTTCTTTAATAGGCAATCCCAAAATATGAGTTTCTTCTTCCGCAATGGTTTTCATATAAGACTGTTTTGCTTGCATGCAACAGCTAAAACTGGCGGCGCAGGTTTGTCCGCCATTCAGATAATAGAGGAAAAGCTCATTACCGTCGTTGTCTTCGCGCATGACCTTTATCGTTCCTTTTAATACCAACGGAATCATATTGATATATACTCCAAAATCCAATATCGTTTGCCCCGCAGGAAAAGTATATTCTTCAGCTACATTAGCAATAGCCTCAACAAGTTTTACGTCATTTAAATTAGGAAAATGAGTTCGTAATAATTCTTTATTTCTCTCTACTTTGATAGACATAGATTAAATCGATTATTTATTTATCTTATTTGTACCGCATTTGTAGCTCTTATCATAAGTAAGTAAGAGCGAACAAATTCTGTTTTACCACCAAACTTTAAAAGACTTAAATCTGGCTCTAATGATAAATAACTTTTTTCGTTTACTTTGACTAGATTACGTATTTGCTGCTTAATTTCTTTTGGTATAAGTCTATCTTTTTCGCTATCATAACAGCAATTTGTAAAGCCTAATGTTTTGAAAAAATCATTATTACTTACTCTAAAGTAAAGATGGAAAAAATCACGGTCGTACTTCGGTAATGCAAAACTAAATTGACTATGTCCTACGATATAATCTGCAATAGCTAAAGCAACCTCAGGATAATCATGCTCAGCATACCAATCAAAAACAGGTAATTCTGCATCAATAATATTTTCTACTCGGTCATGACCAAAGGCAGGTACAATACCAAAAGTAGAGATGATGCGGTAAAATTCATTGTCCCAAGCAGATTGAGGACGTTCTAGTAATTGCGTGAATTCTTGGATAATCTCCGCGTTCTTTTCTGCCGTTGTTTTTTTATTATTACTAAACCAATTGCGGTGAATACGTTCCAAAGTCTCAGTTACTTGCCCCTGAGGAACTAGTAAATAATCCAAACGATAACACAAACTCAAGAGTAAATAAGCAATGCCTCCAGGATAATCCACTAAGTCTTCTTCCAAGCGTTCAACAGTATCTAAGGTCTTTTGAATTTCACTGATAGCAAACTTATATTTAGCATTCTTTTCGTCGATTGGCAAGTCTTCTGTATGACCTGTATTGATAGGTTTTAAAGAAGGGAAACGCTCGATAAGTAAATCATCTTGCTTATCTGCTTGCAAAGCCATCTCTCGCAATGCATAGTATAATTTGAAAGGAGAACCGTCTAAGGTTGAACTATCAAAGATGATAGTTAAATTCTTTTCATCATCCAGAGCAAAACGACAATATTCTAACTCAAAATTACGCTGCAACAAATCACGAAAGAAAACAGCATTTTGCAAGTCTTTAGCATCTGCAATTTTAGCCTCTGCCTTTACTTGTATTCGATTTGCTTCGCCAATAATTTTCTTTGAGCCTTGAAAACATTCAAAAAACAACTTATCCCCCTCTTTGCGAACTTGCACATTTTGTTCCTTATCATCTCCTAAATACAAGAAAAACTGATGATAAGAAGCTAAGTATTTCTTCTCTTCAAATAGCAACAAAGATTTATCCCAAGCCTCATATCTCTCTGCTTTTTTGTAAATATCCGAATATCTGCCAAACCGCAACTCTGGCTCAGCAGAAGGCGTAGGAGAGGAAAATAAACGAGAAATGAAATTCATGGAAAGAATTGTGTATTGCGAGTTGTGTGTTGCGAGTTATGGGAAACTCATAACCCATAACTCACAACCCTAAACCCTTTTAAAAGTCTTGTTCATCGCTAAAGCCTTGCTCTGCGATAGGTTTCTTTTTTGTCGAATCTAAAGGCGGTAAGACTTGGTCTCCGAATGAGTCTTCGTAAAAGTCATCTTCGTCCTCTACTGGTGCCTCATCTTCTTCTTCCTGTGTAAATTCTCCACAATCCAGCTCAATTCCAATATCTCCACGTGGACGATTAAAGCGTTTTTTAGTATCAATAGCGATATCTTCGTCTGCCTCTACAGCTTTCATGAACTCACGGAAAAATGGTTTCGCCATACGTCCACCTTGCCCCATTTCAATCGTACGGAAACGTGTCCAACGGTCTTCGCCACCTACCCAAGTACCTACGACCAAGTTTGGTGTGATACCCATAAACCAACCATCAACGTGGCTATTGGTTGTACCTGTTTTACCTCCTACATCACTTTTGATTTCATAGAGACCTGTACCAGCGTAGCGTAACATTTCGACCATGACATAATTGTGGCGTTCGTTGTATGCTGCACGTGTTTCAGGCATGACATCATAGATAACAGCGCCATTTCTATCTTCAATTTTACTAATGAAATAAGGTTTTGTGAATACACCATTATTCGCAAAAGTCGTATAAGCACCCGTCATTTCTTGTACTGTCAAGTCCGTTGCACCTAGACAAATAGAAGGCTGTTTTGGTACACGATAGCGACCATTAGAATACTTAGTTGTACTATCGATGCCCATGTTATGAATCAGACCACGTACAGGTTCTGTATCTCCCAATTGCTTCATCAAATAGACAGAGACCGTATTTTTCGATTTACGCAAACCTTCTTTCAAAGTCATGCGCTCGCCAGAGTATTCATTGTTTGAATTTTTAGGAGTCCATTCTTCTAAAAGATTGAAACTACCTTCTCCAGGGAAAAGGGTATAAGCTTGGTCAAGGACTTTGAAACAAGGAGACATACCCTGCAATCCAATTGCTGTCGAATAAATAAAAGGCTTGAAAGTAGAACCAACTTGACGACTACTTGTCACGTGGTCATATTGAAAATAACGGTGATTGATACCGCCAACCCACATTTTTACTTCTCCAGTTACTGGGTCAACAGCCATTGAACCCATTTGTAGGAAGTTGTTGTGATACTTGATACTGTCAATAGGTGTAAGGCTTGTATCCTTTTCCATGCTTTCCGTCTCGTAAGTGAAAACACGCATTTTTGCAGGCTTATTAAAACCTTCTTCGACTGCCTTTTCTAACTTAAACCATTGACCTTTTATCTTTTTCCATTCTTCTGTTTTGAGGGCAGTCATGTAGTTTGCCTCCATTTTTCGGCTAAATGCACCTTTGCGACGCATTCTTTTAATGCTGCCTTTCTCTTTGTCTTCAGCTAGCATCCGCTCAATGTCAATATCCCGAGTCTTTAAGCCCTTGACTTTACGTGCCATTTCGGGTAAAAAACTACCTAGATAAGAATTTCGCATCTTTTCGTAACGCTCCGAGCGACGTATGTAACGTTGCATAACTTTTGCACGAATCGCTAATTCTTTTAATTTTACTTTTTCAGGAAACTCTTCGTCTTCTTCTATTTCTACAAATTCCCAAGTATCCTCATTCTTCCAGTGTTTGTTAAATTTTTCCTGCAAATCAGTCATGTGCAGTACCATTTGCTGTTCTGCAATTTCTTGCATTTTAGGATCAATGGTAGTATAAATTTTTAAACCATCACGATACATATCGCGAGCCTTACCTGTTGCTGGGTCGTAATAGTCTTTTTGCTTTAAAATTCGGCGTACCTCTTTACCTAATTCTACACGGAAGTACTGTGCTAAACCATCGTTGTGGTCGCGTCTTTTAAAACCAGAATTATCTAAAGGAATTTTGCGTAATTTTTCATATTCTTCTAGAGTAATAAGTTTATTACGTACCATTTGCTTCATCACGACATCGCGTCTGCGAGAAGCACGCTCTGGATATTTTTTTGGATTGTAGAGAGAAGGATTTTTCAACATTCCGACCAGCATTGCTGCTTCGCCTTGAGTCAAATCTTTTTGGTCTTTGCTAAAATAAGTTTCGGCTGCAGCTCGAATGCCGTGACCAGAGTAGAGAAAATCAAATTTATTAAGGTATTTTGCAATGATTTCTTCTTTAGTATATTGACGTTCCAAGCGTACGGCGATGACATATTCTTTCAGTTTCTGAGCCAATCGTTCGGTGATGCTTCTCGAACCGCCAGTGAAATATAATTTTGCTAATTGCTGCGTAATTGTACTACCTCCACCATTACTTCCTAAGTTTACAATAGCACGAGCTAAACCACGAAAATCAATTCCACTATGCTTGTAAAAACGCTCATCTTCTGTAGCTACGAGTGCATTAACTAAGTTTTTACTCAAATCATCAAACTTGACAGGAACACGATTTTCTACATAAAAACGACCTAATACTTTTCCGTCTTTTGCAAAGATTTGAGATGCTGCTTCGGGCACTTGATCCTCTAATTCATTTGTACTTGGCAAGTCACTAAATGATAAAGCAAGGAATAGTAAGACAACACTTACTACACCAAGACCAAATGTAATCCATAAATATTTCACCCACTTTTTGTAGCGGGGCATCCTCTCCTGAAGTTGTTCTTTGCTCGCTCTAATTCGCATAGGATATCTAATTTTCGTTAAGAGATTTAAGGAAAATTTACTAAAAAGGGAGTAACGTTTTCTCTTAACGATGAATTGTGTAATTTTCTCAATGCAAATATACAAAACGAGTTGTATTAATAGGGTTTTATTGAAATAAGCGTTGTTAAAATAAAATTTTTCGTTCAAGCGAGTGTATTATTCGTTCGAATAGAATGGGAAATTTAAGTTTGGCATTGTTTAGTAAATCTATTCGAGCTCTATTTGAAACAAGATTTAAGAATACCTGAATGTGGTTAGTTTTTTAGTTGGATTTGTTATTTACGTATATGTTAAGCTTTTTTGTGTACGAAATATGCTGTTTTATCACCATGATTTAGAATAAAACGTTTAGTATTTTTTATTTGTTGAAGTCTAATTCATACATTTGACTAGAATTAAAAGTAGAGAGATTAATTCTTGTCAACATAAATTAAAAACAGAATAAATTTTTGCTATTCTGATTTTCCAACCGATTTAACTTTTCTAGGCTCTTTGTAAGTATTTATAAATATCAAATATTGGCTTTAGGTCATTAAGTTGATATCAATGACAATCTTTTGGTTTGCCAAAGGATTAGTCTCTTATTGTCTTGTAAGAAAATAGCCTCATTTTTTCGACATTCTTATGCCTATTTATTAAGTAATCAGTTCTCAATGAATCGAAAGTCTCGGTATGTCAAAGAACTAAAAAACAACTAAAAAACAACTTCTATGAGAAAGCAAAACTACGCTGATTTCAAGGATAAAGCCTTCCTTGAGATAGTAGAATACACACACACTTTAAAAAGATTTCGTCTGGTACTTTTCTGGATGTTCTTTTGTAGCTCGCTAATAACTGCACAGGTAACTCCTCCTAATGCTGACTCAGATGCAGAATGTGGTGCTGATTGTTATGATCTTTTTAATTGGTCTCCTGTCGCAGATGGTTCAGGTACTAATATTCCCAATTATGGAGAAGGTATCGCTGAGGACTCTGGCTGTAACACTATCTTAGATGCTGCTATAGAATATGTAGGGAATGACTCCAATGGTATTGATGCGTCTGGGACGGCATTTGGAGCTGGCTCGCAAGGGAACGACCCTTGGACTGACGAATGGACAGTAAGTTTCGGTGCTGAATTAACGGCGCCAGTTGTAAACATAATAGGATTATTTTCTGACTCTGAGGTAACATTTACAGATTGTTCAGGTGTTCCGATTTCTGTAACAGATATTTCAACAGGTACAGTTTATGCTGGAGGAGTCTTTACTGGTAATGATGAGGTGCAAATCTCAGGAACATTTGATTGCATTATCATTACTATTTCTAATGATCGTAACGATTCTTATAGTATTTCCGTCGGAACTTGCCTTAGTGCAGCACCCTTCCCTCCATGTGTAGATTGTGGAGCAAATCAAGATTTTGAATATATAAATTTGACGAATAGAACTGGCTCGGGTACAGGTGCTACAGCAGATGTCGAATTAAATAATGTTTTAGTAGGAACAGCAGAAGTGTTATTTTCTAATTTAAGTATTAGTGAAGATTTATCTGGTACTGCTTTTGGTGCTTTTGCGGATGGAGATGCTTCTGGTGAAGAAACAATGCTTTTGAGAATTGATTTTTGTGAAGCTATTTCTGTTCAACAATTAGATGTCTTAGGCTTAGAAACAGAATCTCAAGTATGGGTAGGTACATCTTTATCAGGTAGTGGAGCAACTGGTATACCAGGAGGGTTAACTTTGTCTCAATGCGGAGGAAGTAACACGATGATGCCTGTTGGCAATATGGTGACGAACACCAATGCAAATTGTGCTAATCAATCTAATGGTAACTACACTCTCGGAGGATTAACTGTAAGTACATTGTATTTCCGTTATAACAATCCAGTTGGTGGATGTATGTTCGATAAAGCAACGTTTAGGATTGGTACATGTGTACCTGATGGGGCAGATGCAGTCCCAACATGCCCATTGACATACGTGACTTATGCAACTGATATTGAGGATTATGTGACTAATGGGCCTGATTTTATTGGTGCTGATGCGAACGCTTTTCAAGTAATGCGTGATGCTAATGGTAACTTATTTAATCAAGATTGTTCACAAATTCAGAATGAAGTAGAAAATATGACTGCTATTTCTACGACTACTGTTAGTGCTTGTGCTGAAATTGTTGACGAAGTAGAATGTAATTTCTGTACACCTGTACCTCCTTGTTTAGATTGTCCTGCGGATACAGAATATGAATATATCCAATTGACAAATGCTACAGGAAGCGGTACTGGAACAACAGCTGATGTAGAATTAAACAATATATTAGTTGGTTCTGCAGAAGTTTTATTCAGCAATTTATCCGTTAGTGAAGATTTAAGTGGTTCTGCTTTTGGTGCATTTGCAAATGGAAATACCATGGAAGAGACCATGATTATGAGGATAGATTTTTGTGATCCACAATTGATACAACAATTAGATATCCTAGGTCTAGAGACCGAGTCACAAACTTGGGTAGGTACAAGTTTGGCAGGAATGGGCATGGCAGGTATTCCATCTGGTTTGACTTTAACTAAGTGTGGAGGCGATGCAGATATGATTGTTTCAGGTGGTAATATGGTTGTCAATGAAGCCTCAAGTTGTGCAAATCAAGGAGATGCTAATTTCTCTATAGGACAAACTGTAAGTACGCTTTATTTCAGATATACTAATCCAGCAGGAGGTTGTCGTTTTGATAAAGCAACTTTCCGTTTAGGGACCTGTACTGCCGATTTAGTGGATGCAGTGCCTGTGTGTCCGTTGACAGTATTAAGCTTGACTGAAGACCCTGATGCTTATGCCGCTGATGTAGCTGGTGGAGGGACAGGAGACGCTTTTACTTTTGATGTACTTAGAGATGCAAACGGTAATTACTTTGACCGTACATGTGCAAATATTGAAGCATCAGTAACAAATTTGACTGCTATTCCAACAGTTCAAATAAGCCCTTGTGCTGAAGTAGTTGGAGAAAGCGATTGTAACTTTTGTGAACCAGTTCCGCCATGTGTGATGTGTCCAGCAGACACAAATTATGACTACATTAATTTAACTGGTTTTGATAATGCATCTCAAATGGGAGATGTCAGACTGAATGGGACAGTAATCGGAACTTCAAGTTTGATTTTTTCTGACTTAGATATTAATACAGATTTCAGTGGTACTCGTTTTGGTGCTTTTGATAATGATGGAGGTGTGATGGTCATGCAATTAGATTTTTGTGAACCTATTAATATTA
>CAZQTE010000275.1:0-8121 GCA_964595615.1 uncultured Saprospiraceae bacterium | reverse complement strand
CTAACGCCCCCCGCAATTGCTGTAAAAAGAGAAATCCCGAACTTTCAAGTGAAAACACGGGATGACTCATGTTAACTTTAAGTCAGACACTAATAGCAGTTCGTACCCATTCAATATAATCAGTCCGCGGCATTTCCTCAATTCCTAACTGACGCATTAGTGTGATAACTTGTCCACGATGATAAGTACCATGATTAAAAACCGTCTGCGCGATTTCTTCGCCAGCTATGCTATGTTGCTTTCCATTCCGTGTGTACGAGATTGTCTCTTCCAAATCATTATCAATCACAAAATCTCTAAATTCAACAGAAGTCTGATGCCAAGCAACGACTAATTCCTCATTACTACCTTTAAAATTTATAACTTTGTCCGCATTCCATTCTTTACCTTTTAGGCGTGACAACCAACCTTCTTCTGCAAACCAAATATGGCGTAATGTCTCTCGAATATTTGGAAAACTACCTACCAATTTTTGTTCTAAAATATCATCTTCATATTCTAATAAGCTGTTAATCAGTTGCTTATTTGCCCAGATATTGAAATCTGCGTAATCAATATAAGGTTCTTTTGTATCAGACAAAGGCGTGTCATGCAAACGCGCCCAAGCGATATAATCTAGACCTTCCATATTTGTCATACCCAATTGACGCATCAATAGGACGACCTGCCCACGATGATAGTTAGAGTGATTTAGAACGTGTTGTAATATCTCACTATTTTTAATCTCGTGAGGTGCTCCATGAGTATCTAAAAACTCAGTGGACTCTTCAAACCATTCGTCCAGTTGATATTCAATGAAAGTAAGGAAATTAAGAGATTCTTTGCACCAATTTTGATACATGCGCTCTAAAATACCGTCAAAATTGTAAGCTGTTAAAACAGTAGGAGAGACGCCATTAAGACGCAATAACCATATTTTTTCTGCACCCCAAAGATGTTGGAGTGTTTTTCGAATAGAAGGGAAACTTGAAATGACTTTTTTTGTCATTAAGTTTTCGTCATTTTCTAATAATAATGCTTTTAATTTGTTGTTCGCCCATACATTGTATTGGGCGTACTTTAGGTATCTATTTCTCATTTGTGTAGTAGGCTAATAGCGATTAACAATAGGAGTAGCTAAAAGGCTCAATGTATAGAATTGTTTTTGCATTACGAAATTTATGGTTTTAAATAATTTTTTCCGACGTCATTATTATACCTTTGCGCCGAATTAAAAAATTGGTTCTTTTTGAAAATAATTTAGAACCAGAAAACAACACAGATGCTCAAAGCAATATCTCCGATTGACGGACGCTATGCTGGCAGAACCGCCGAATTAGCAGATTATTTTTCTGAATTTGCCCTAATCAAATATAGGGTTTTAGTTGAAGTGGAATACTTCAAGGCTTTATGTGATTTGCCATTGCCGCAGTTAGCTGATTTTCCAAAAGAGAAATTAACTGATTTAAAAGCTGTTGTTGATAATTTCAGCGAAGCAGATGCGCAAAATATCAAGACAATCGAACGTACGACAAATCATGATGTCAAAGCGGTTGAGTATTTCTTGAAGGAGCAATTTGACCGATTAGAAATTGAGTCTTACAAAGAGTTTATTCACTTTGGATTGACTTCGCAAGATGTGAATAATACAGCAACACCTTTGTTGTTAAAAGACTCAATCGAGCAGGTTTACTTGCCTCTTATTCAGACACTTACACAAAATATTGCTGACTTGGCGCAAGAATGGAAGGCTGTTCCAATGTTGGCTAAGACACATGGGCAGCCTGCTTCTCCAACGATTTTGGGTAAAGAATTTCAAGTTTTTGTAGAACGTTTGCAAGTTCAGTTGAAGCAATTAGAAGGTATAGCATACAGTGCAAAATTTGGTGGCGCAACAGGTAATTTTAATGCACATCATGTTGCCTATGGAGAGTATGATTGGGTTGCTTTTGGGAATAAATTTGTGAGTGACTATTTGGGTTTAACACGGTCTCAATTTACGACGCAGATAGAGCATTATGATAATTTGGCGGCTTGTTTCCACGTTTTGAGTCGTATCAATACGATTTTGATTGATTTTTGTCGGGATATATGGACTTATGTGATGATGGAATATTTCAAGCAAAAAACGATAAAAGGGGAGATTGGTTCGAGTGCCATGCCGCACAAAGTGAATCCGATTGATTTTGAAAATGCGGAAGGAAACTTGGGTATTGCGAATGCGATATTTGGGCATTTGGCAGAGAAATTACCTATCTCACGTTTGCAGCGTGATTTGACGGATAGTACGGTTTTGCGTAATATAGGTGTACCTGTTGGACATACTATTATTGCTTTCAAATCTATCCAAAAAGGATTAGGTAAATTACTCTTGAACGAGTCAAAATTACACGCGGATTTAGAAGCAAACTGGATGGTCACAGCAGAAGCTATACAGAACATTTTGCGTCGTGAAGGGTTTGATAAACCATACGAAGCCTTGAAAGAATTGACGCGCGGAAAGCCGACCGTTACTGAGGCAGATATTAAAGAATTTATTGGTGGTTTGAATGTGTCTGATGCTATTAAAGCAGAATTGATGCAGATTACACCACAGAACTATACTGGGGTTAAGTTGTTTTAGTTTTGAGCGAGAGTACTCACCCCAAAATTGGGGGTAGGGGGCTACAAAACGATAGCAAAATTAATAACCAATAACTAATAACTAACAAGAAATGAAATTTTTCGTAGATACAGCTAATTTAGAGCAAATCAAAGAAGCACACGCACTTGGTATTTTGGACGGTGTGACTACTAATCCTTCGCTTATGGCAAAAGAAGGAATCTCGGGCACAGATGCAGTGATGAAACACTACAAAGCTATTTGTGACTTAGTGCCAGGTGATGTCAGTGCAGAAGTAATTTCTACTGATTTTGAAGGTATGGTGAAAGAAGGCGAGGCTTTAGCTGAAATTGCTGATAATATTGTTATCAAAATTCCAATGATTAAAGACGGTATCAAGGCATTGTCTTACTTCCGTGATAAAGGAATTCCGACAAACTGTACTTTGGTTTTCTCGGCTGGACAAGCGATTTTGGCAGCTAAAGCAGGCGCAACTTATGTTTCTCCATTCATTGGTCGTATCGATGATATTTCTTGGGACGGGATGCAACTTATCCATGATATTGCAGAGATTTATGCCGTACAAGGTTTTGAAACAGAAATCTTAGCAGCATCTATCCGTAATGGTAAACACATCGTTGAAGCAGCAAAACACGGTGCGGATATCGTGACTTGCCCATTGAGTGCTATGCTTTCTTTGCTGAAGCATCCTTTGACAGATAATGGTTTGGCTAAGTTTTTGGCGGATCATAAGGCGGCGTCTGAGAAGGCTTAGGAGAGAGTTTTAGAGTTGTAAAGTTTTATGGTTGAAAAGCGGTCTGTACCTTTGGTGTAGACCGCTTTTTGACTTTATGGTCGTTTGATGTATGATGCTGAGGTTGGAGGGTTTACGAGGGTTGACCCCTTGGCGGATAGTTATAGTGCGTGGAGTCCGTATAATTATGTTATGGGGAATCCGATTAGTAATATCGACCCCGACGGTAGGAGTGTAGAGAATACAATATTTAAAGATGAGGACGGAAACGAAATCCATAGGACAGAAGATAATTTAGAAAATGCAGTAGTAATCATAGATAATGACCAACTACAGGCATTTAAAGAAAAGCTTAGTATTTCAGGAGGTACAGATAATGATATAGCTGCGTTAAGAGAATACGGATTAAACTATTACACAGATGACCTTGATTATTTGTATGATAAGGGACTTCAAGAACCCTTGTCAAATTATCGGACTGTATCAGAGTCGGGGAAAGTAGGTCCTGCTTATTCTGAATATACTACAAAAGGTTACATTGATTGTAATAATGTTTGTCTTGGTAGTTGGTCAGAAAGAACGGGTAGTCCTTATTCTAATACAGCAGGAGCAATAGAAGGAACAGTATTAGTTCATACACATCCTGCTGGAGAAAACTTTGAAGTAAAAGACCAGTTTGGTTGGCGTAGTGCCGCACAAGGACACTCAGAGGCAAATGATAGTCCCTCTAACGCGGATTTTGGACAAATTGCACCTTATCATCGTGACTATAAAACATACAATTATCACGTTGCAGTAAAACAGGGGGGATATTGGTTTTATCGAGTTAACTCTTCGGGTGACCGACAACAATTTTTCGTCGGCAACAAATTTTTTAAATAGATTTCATCATGAAAATATTAGAAATCCGTTTAGTTGTATTTTTGTTTTCTCTTATTTTTTTTTCTTGTAGACAAGTGGTAACGAGGGATAAAAAGGATTGTAGTTATCCTAATTTTACAGTAGGATTCTGTGATTTGGAAAATATTATTTACAAAGGACAGCGAGAATGGCTTAATTTTTACTATGCGGAAGACTCTATCGGCTATCAGATGAGTCATTGGGATGATAAAACACATAAGACAGTATTTCATACTACTCCTATAAGTTTACTTGACGTTAAATTTGTAATCAATAATTTATCATTCACAGAAGAAGGAATAGGTATCTATTGTGTTTTGGAACAAAATGGAAAAGATGTTTATTTCGGCGGACAATCAGGAGCGTATTTTATCACAAACGAAGAATGTGATATAATTGCTATTGGAAAGGATAATAGGTTTACTTACAAAATGACACAGCGAAATGAAAAGTTTATGATAAGGAATAAACAAATCTTCGAAGAAAAGATTGAAGAAACTAACCGTTGATGCCGCATCTTCCAAGTGCGGTTCGCTAATTTTTATAAAAATTATGCGTAGTTGGTGGCTCGGTCTCCAGACTGGTGTAAGTGATGTGTATAGAAAAAGAGCCGAGTGCAGTAATGCGCTCGGCTCTTTTGTCATAAAGTAGAGAGTAAAAAATATATCATTCCTCCTCCAATACATCCAACTCCAATCTCGCCACCGCGTCCAATTCTTTCACATTACGAATGACTTTTACTTAAAGCCTCAAACTCAAACTAATAAAGTAAGTTCTACCAAAAGAGTAGAAGTAATTAGCAGGAAAGTTATCAGGGTCTCTTGTAGCGTAGTTAAAACGCAATTGCTCAAAACCACCTGTGATGAAGTCTGTATTATTTAAGATGTTACTCACCCCAACATTCAAATACAAGAACTTATCATCAAATTTGAATGATTTTCCACCAAAGAAATCAACAGTAGTTTGCATTGGCAATTTCTCTTGTTCGATAACGCGTTGGAAGAGGGCAGGGTCTCTTTCTTCCAAACCAAAAACGGCAGTTTCGGTACGACGCACTGGACTAAAGTTCGAATAAATATTGTCAAAGAAATTGACATTTAAATTGGCAAACCAATATCCTTTTCCTCGGTAACTTAACTTAGCAGAGTATGCTTCCTGTGCACCATTAGCTACAAAAAACTCATCAGAGTAAACTGTAAAACCATTTTCAGCAAAAATAGTAGAGAAAGTCTCTTCTGTATCTAAATAAAGTGTCGCATTTTGACGACTCGTGTAGATATTTTGACCAATGGCAGCAACAAGGTTCATCGATAGAGCTGAAGTAATATTTATTTCTGCTCCTGCCTCAACACCAGCATGAGTACGGTCAATACCTTGTAATATCAAGTTACCAAAAGTACGGCGATTGTCATCGTAAAAACCTATACGGTTTGTCTGGTCTTCAAATCTTGTGTAGTATGCCGTTACACGTGCTTTAATCAATGGAGAACGCAAGTTGTAACCTGCCTCATAACTCAAAATCTTTTCAGATTCTAAATTTGGTGTGACTTGATTTCTAGTACGTGGAGAAACGAATGCAAAGCGCGCAAGTGGTGCTTTTGTTTGACGAGCAGCATTTACATAAAGGTAGTTGCGTCCGTCAATTTTATAGGTCAAACCACCTTTCAAACCATAATTATTATACAATAAACGCTCACTTTCTCCTTCACTATTATTTGGGAAACGACCATTTCTAAATTTACCATCACGCCAGATTGATGTAGTTTCAAACTCACCTGCCATGAAAATATCCCATTTTTTACCTTCGTAAACTAATTGTGCCCATTCGCCACCTTTGCGGATATTTAAATCATAGTTCCAACCAAATACATCCCCTTCTCTAATGATACGGTTTGGATTATTTAAATCACTTTGCTTAAAAGACTCTATATCTGTAACGGTCTCACGCTCAGCAAATCTATCAATATCTACTGTGAATTCACCCCCTAACAAATCATCAACAACTTTAAAGGTGTGACCAACATAAGATTGATATCTAGCACCTAAAGTGAATGTCCACTCATCGTTAATGCGAGCTTGGTAGTTTGAGTTAAAGTTGAATTCGTCAGAGTCAAAACGTTGTTCCTCCAAAATAGTACGTGACCAATTTCCTGTAACAGTATTTCCTTCTATGCCATCTGCATTTTCGACGGAGCCTACATAATTACGATTTTCATCGTAAAATTGGTCCCAGTTTAATTGCAGTAATTCAGGATTACTTCGTAAATATTCCGCACGTGCATCAACTACTTCTTGCGGAGCATTTTCTCCAAATTCTAAGAAACTTGGTAAGTAGCGGTAATAGTTTGGACGGGGGTCGGAACGATTAAACCAATCTAAACGCGTTTGACCATTACGACCTGTTTGGTAAGATATTGCTGTCGTTAATGTTGATTTTTCGTTCATTGCCCAATCATGGCGTAAAATCGCAACAGGTTGGTGAGAATTTTGAATTCGCGAATTACGCTTTTCTCCGTCTTGGTAACCCCACAATGGATTGTAGAAATTTGAACCCGCTAAATCTCTCACTTCCTGCGTCGCAGTACCAATTCGTCCCCGTTTCGTTGGTGCCCCAAATGCGGTAAGATTAAGCACATGTTTATCGTTCAACTTTTTATCAATAGAAGCAAAGTAAGAATATCCAGAATAAACAGTTCCCTCTACAAAACCCTCATCAGCCCAACGCTTGGATCCTGAAAATGAAAAAGCCCAACCCTTCGCATTCATGCCTGTAGAATGTGTCAACATTACACGGTTGCGGTAACTACGGTTAGAAACTGCGTAAGAAACACGCGTTTGTTTACGTTGTGAGCTTGCACGTGTGTCCACATTAACAGACCCACCGATGCCACCAAATGTTTGCTCGCCTGCTGCTAAACCAATTTCTGTCTCTCTATTACGAAAAACATCATTCAATCCACCCCAAATATTCCAATATATACGACCATTTTCTAACTCGTTGAATGGTACACCATTCATCATCAAAGTACCGTGTTCGCTATCATACCCTCGCACACGAAAACGATATTGTCCTAAAGCAAAAGAGGCCTCAGATAAAAATGGGTCACGAGATGCTGTCAATAATCCTGAAATATTATCAGACAAGGCAGCATCGTCGCCCTCAGTCTCTATATCATTGAGAGCAATTGTCGGTATTAAATCTTCTGAGTCTTCTTCTTCTCTTGTAAACTTCATTTCGATAATACCCAAATTGAGTTCTTTGTTTTCTATGTTTTGGGTTAAATCAAAAGAAACTGATTTTTCTTCAAAACCGTCAGCGGATAAGGAGATTGAATTTGCTTTGATAAGTTTAAGCGTAAACTTTCCGTCCTCGTCGGTTATAGTTGACATTTGGTCAGCATCTGCATTAATAAGAACACCTTCTATAGGAGTGTTCGTTTCCGTGTCTTGAACTATACCACTGACGGATTGAGCAAGAAGGAAGAATGGCATTAGTAATAAAGAAAATGAAAGGAAAAATTTGGTCATTTTTTTCATGTTGATACAAAAGAAAGTAGCTAGAATTGCTTGTGAAACCCATAAACAATTTGCAATTTATTCTATATTTTGTCTTATCTTTTGTCTATTTATTAATCAATAACAAGATGCTCTAAATGTGATTGGCAAAGATAGTGACACATTCTGAGATTAATGTATACATCTAGTTTAATTTTATAGTTATTTGTTTCGCGTTCCTTGAGAAGCTATCTGAGTTTTACTCCTCTGACAATCAAATGACATTTAACATTAATTATTATGAATATTTCTTGAAAAAAAATTATATTTACCTTTAGTAAGTACTCGGACATAATTATTTCGATAATTAGAACAGAGGAAATTTTTTGAT
>CAZQTE010000274.1:0-8123 GCA_964595615.1 uncultured Saprospiraceae bacterium | reverse complement strand
AATGAGGACAAATTATCCTGTCAAATGTTATAAGTTATTTTTTTAGCGTTCCTTATTAACAAATTAATTATCTTTTGTTAACCTTCTTCTGTTTCGACTGAACTTACCTTTACGGTATAATTTGAATGTTGTTATTCAAAACTATCGAAATCAATATAAAGCTATGCAAATTTTTACAAAACTAAGCCTTAATTTACTCCTAATATTCCTCTTGACCAACCCGCTTTTCGCGCAGAATAAGGATAAAGTTACTCTCAGCGGTTATGTTCAAGACGCGGCAACGGGCGAAACGCTTATTGGTGCAAATGTATTCAATAAAAACAACCCAACGCAAGGAACATCAACAAATGTTTATGGTTTTTTTAGTTTGAGTTTGCCAGCGGGGGAATATACTTTTATTTTTTCTTATTTGGGTTTTACTGACCAAGAAAGAACTATACAATTAGTTGAAAATCAGCGATTAACAATTGATTTGTCAGAAGGTGTGATGATGCAAGAAGTTGTTGTGACAGCAGAAGAAGCAGATAAAAATGTGGCAGGCACGCAAATGGGAACTGTCGAATTACCTGTTGAGGATATTAAGTTATTGCCCGCTTTAATGGGCGAAGTTGATGTCTTGAAAACTTTGCAATTACTGCCAGGAGTCTCATCGGCAGGAGAGGGGAGTTCAGGATTTTATGTGCGGGGCGGTGGACCTGACCAAAATCTGGTTTTGTTGGACGAAGCGACCGTTTATAATTCGGGGCATTTGCTGGGTTTTTTCTCAGTTTTTAATGCTGATGCTATCAAGAATACAACTCTGATAAAAGGGGGAATGCCTGCCAATTATGGAGGACGATTGTCGTCGGTGGTTGATATTCAGATGAAAGATGGGAATGATAAAGCTTATCAAGTGGACGGCGGAATTGGTTTGATTGCTTCTCGTTTGACGGTACAAGGACCAATTAAAAAAGAGGAAAGTTCCTTTATCTTGTCAGCGCGTAGGACTTATGCTTTTGATTTGGCGCAGCCATTTTTGAAAAACACCAATTTCGCAGGAACGAACTATTATTTCTACGATTTAAATACTAAAGTTAATTATCGTTTTTCGGATAAGGACCGTTTGTATTTGAGTGGATATTTTGGGCGAGATGTCTTTAATTTGAGGAGTAATGACCGTGATTTATTTTTTAATATTCCTTATGGAAATGCGACGGCAACTCTACGTTGGAACCACCTTTTTACTGACAAATTATTCTTGAATGTCTCGGCGATTTACAATGATTATGATTTTGGATTTGAAGGCGGGCAATCAAGTTTTTCAGTAGATGTTTTCTCTGGAATTCGAGATTATAATTTTAAAGTTGATTTTGATTATTATGCCAATCCAAATCACAGTTTCAAATTTGGTGCAAACTATACTTATCACCGTCTCACGCCCAACATCGCAAGTGCGCGGAGTGGAGAAGAGACCTTTAGCAATGAGTTTGAACCGCAATTTGCACACGATGCCGCTGTCTACATCCAAGACGATTGGAAAATCAGTGATAAACTACGCGTTAATGTCGGTTTACGTGGGACAATGTTTGCACAATTAGGTCCTTATACTTCCACTTTTGACGGTACAGAATACGCCAAAAATGAACTAGTTAAAACCTATTTTGGACTCGAGCCGCGTGCCTCTGCCAACTACAAAGTCAATGAAACAACTTCCCTCAAAGCAGGCATAACTTTCACTAATCAATACTTGCATTTAGTCAGTAATTCGACCTCTACTTTGCCGACCGATGTGTGGGTGCCGAGTAGTGAATTAGTCAAACCGCAACAAGGTTTGCAATATGCCGCTGGCTGGTTTCAGAATTTTAAAAACAACATGTACGAAACCTCTATTGAGCTGTATTACAAGGACTTAAACAATCAAATAGACTATCGCGAAAACTATGTCAACAATGTTGCAGATGATGTAGAGCAGCAATTCGTATTCGGTGAAGGACGCAGCTACGGTGCTGAATTTTTTATCAAAAAAGCAAAAGGAAAACTCAACGGTTGGCTCGGTTACACGCTCTCGAAAACTGACCGAATTTTCGAAGAAATCAACGACGGCGAACCTTATCCCGCGACTTATGACCGTCGCCACGACATCAGCCTCGTCGCTAATTATGAATTGACAAAAAAATGGACTGTCGGCGGCGTTTTCGTCTACGGAACAGGGAATGCTTTTACGCCTTTGCGCAGCCTATATTTTATTGAAAATAACCTAAATGTGTCCTACGGAGCAAGAAATTCTGCGCGTATTCAACCCTATCATCGCATGGATTTAAGTGCGACTTGGACTCCAAAGCCTGATAGCGAAAAACGTTTTAAATCCAGTTGGACATTCTCCGTTTACAATACTTACAATCGACAAAATCCATTCTTTATTTCTTATGACGTTGCTGCCGACCCGAATACAGGAACGGCGCAAGCGACAGCTTTAAAGGTGTCTATTTTTCCGGTAATACCTTCGGTGACTTGGAATTTTAAGTGGAAGGAAAAGTAATGTATAATGTTAAATGTTGAATGTATAATTTTTTGGGGCGTTGTTTCAAACCCCTGACCTCCCGATTAATTATGCGGGACAGGCTCTGAAGGGGAAAATATTCGTTTTTGAATAGAAAATCTTATAAATTTTATTGAAAAATGAATAACAATGATGAAAAAATGAAGATTAAAAGAAGCATGAAAAAAATAAAGATTTACCACAATGTTAAGAGCAACGAAAGTTCCCCCAAATGGGGGTTAGGGGGTCTTTTGTCCCTATTATTAATTCTCACCGCCTTCTCCTCCTGCGAAACCGAATTCACCCCCGAACCCATCGAAAATGCGGAGCAAATAGTAGTAGAAGGCTATATCGAAGCAGGCGAAAATGCCCGTCCAACCTACGTCATTCTAACAAAATCACTCCCATTTTTTGATGAAATAAATCAAGAGACCTTCAATAATATTTTTATCAATGATGCGGAAGTGAAAGTATTTGATGGAGAAAATGAATTTACGCTTAGTGAGCTGTGTATCAGTGAGTTGACACCAGAGCAATTAGAGATTGCTTCAGAGTTTTTAGGTATAGACGCTTCTACTAGTGAAGCGGAATTTTGTGTTTACATTGACTTGTTTCAGCAAATCACACCTGAGATTGGAGGACGCTACGATTTAACCATAAAAACGGGAGAAGAAACTCTCAGAGCCACAACTACAATTCCCGAATTAGTCGAGTTAGATAGCTTAAGATTCATTCCAACCCCAGGCGAAGATGTAGATACTTTGGCGCAGTTAGAAGCCTTCATTCAAGACCCCGCGGGCATAGATAATTACTATCGGTACTTTACCCAAATCAATAGCGAACCAATGATTGGCGGTGTTCCGTCTGTCACTGACGACCGCCTTTTTGACGGACAATTTTTCGCATTCCCAATCGCCAAAGCAGAGCGTCGCGACGCTGAATTCAATACAACAACGTATGGTTATTATTTCGTTGGCGATACTCTTACAATGCGTTGGGCAAATGTAGATAAAGAGCATTTCGACTTCTGGAATACCCTTGAATTCAATGCCTTGAACCAAGGTCCATTTTCTTCCTACACGCGTGTAGATTCCAACATCGAAGGCGGTATAGGTATCTGGGGTGGCTATGCTACAAAGTATTACAGTTTAATCGTCGAAAAAGAGTGAGGCGAGTTGAGAGTTGTGGGTTGCGTGTACTCACAACACAAAACCCACAACTCTCAACTCCTATTCTTTTTTTTCAAATATTTCCATATCTTTGCTTAACACACAATTAGAAGCATATCCTTTGAACAGTCCTTTGTTCCGTACACACTTTATCAGACATTCCAATTTTTTACATTTTTGTTTCACTGAATTTCGATTACGAATAATGCTTTCGTGAATCGCTATTCTAAAATTGTCAATCAAATGAATAAAAATTACCTCTTTTCTATTCTCGTTTTCTTATTCGTTGTCAATCAAGGACTTGCGCAATGTCCAGGTTGTATAATTATACTGCCAGAGCTGCCAGAAGATACAGTTTTTATCACTAATCCAGACCCCGGACAAGTAGGTGTAGCCTATGATTTCGACATTAGTTTTCGTTTGCCAAAGACGACAGAAAATGTTGACCCGACGATAAATCCGCCTTTGCCGATTACGACAATAGAGATTACGTCAGTGACAAATGTACCTCCCGGATTGCAGTGGGAAGCTAGTCAAACGACATTTCAGACTGCTGATGAAACAGACGGATGTGTGAAGTTTTGCGGAGTGCCTTTAACTTCCGACTCTTTTTATGTAAATGTAGTCGTAGATGCTACTGTGGCTGTTTTCACTCAAACAACCTCTTTTACTATTCCATTTTATATGGCTCCTGCGGAAAGTGTATCAGAAGGATTTTCAATGACAAATACAGTTGGTTGTGGCGAAACAACTGTAGAATTTACAAATAATGTAGCATCTGGAGGAAATGAAGGGGTGACTTATTTTTGGGATTTTGGAAATGATGAAACCTCTACAGAAGAAAACCCTGATAATATAACTTACAGTGAACCAGGGATTTATAATGTGACTTATCAAGCAGTTGTAGATACCTTGGGATATTTTCTAAATGGACTCACCGTTGAAGCTACAGACTGTGATGATTTGATTGGCGACCCAGATATATACATAACAATTTTTGACCCAGCTGGTACGGAAATATATGTTTCAGAGACAATTTCAGGGACAGCTCCTATTTCATTTGGACTTCCTTCCATTCCTTTAGAAGGCGGAAATTACTCAGTTACGGTGTTTGATGATGACCCTTTTACGCAGGTGAACTGTGGTTCTGTAGATTTCAATTTTGGAACAGAAGGTTCTTTATTTGACGGAGATTTGGAAGTGTCTTTAGATATTATTAATCCGCAATCAACTGTTAGTTCCGAAGGAATAGTGACAGTTTATGAGTTACCAGATGCGCCTGTTATTTCTCCTGCTGAGGTAGAGGACTTATGTGATGGAACGATTTTGAATTTGGAAGTTGCATCATTTGATAATATTCAATGGTATCAAGATACAGCGATTATTATTAATGCCAATACAAATACTTTAGAAGTAACAGAATCAGGTACTTATTATGTGATTTATACCAGTGCAGAGGGCTGTACGGCTACATCTGAGGAACTTGTGGTAAACTTTTTACCTACTCCAGCCACACCATTTTTTGCTTTTAATGAGAATGAATTATCCTTGGTCAATCCACAAGATTTGCCTGCTGATTATAGTTTACAATGGTACTTAGACGGAGAAGAAATGATAGGAGAAACAGGACAAGTGATTTGTATGGAAGTGTCAGGAGATTATGCTTTAATCGTGACAGACAATGATACAGGCTGTACGGCAGAGCATGATAATTTTCAAGTCTTCTTTCCAAATGAAGGTTGCGCTATGTCTTCTCTTAATGATTTGATTGTCAAAGGAATAAGTGTCTTTCCAAATCCTGCAAAAGATGTTTTGCAAATTGAAATACCAGAATTGAATAGAGGTGAAGCGCGCATTTTTGATATGCGAGGAGTATTAGTATGGCGAGGAGAAATTAGCTTAATTGATGCTTATTCTTTAGATATTTCCGCTTTTGCGAATGGAGTTTATTTGCTGAAAATAGAAGTGGAAGGAGAGATTTATCGAGAGCGATTTGTGAAGGCAGATTAAGAGTTGGTTATTAAATCCAAATATCAAATTCAGTTTCAAGAAAATCATGAGTCTGAATTTGATATTTGGATTTATCTTTACTTCCGTTTCAAAGTACGTACCGCAGCGCCGTCTTGTCTAAAAACAAAGCCAGATTTTGTAAAATAATCTTTCTGCTTAGTACCAACTTGACCGCCTGAAATTGTCAAAGTATAATTGTCATTATCTGATTTGTCAATCACAACTTTTTCTGGATAACCTTTTCCTAAGTTCCAATATTCAAGACGATTTGCACTTTTATCTGTCATATCAAACATTTCCGTCTCGCCAGTTGCATCCATAACCATTTTCATTTGACACATCGTCCGACGACATTGCAATCCGATGATAAAAGGCATCTGCGCAGAAGTTGCCATGGTTTGTGAATTTGACAACTCATGTCCACCATTATACGTCCAATTTTCAGAAATTTTGTAAGGTGAATTAATCACATCCCAGTCACCAGTTAACCACATATAATCTGTGTAATTATTATATGCACCACCTGGACGACCAGTATTTGGAGTGACTGTTTTCTTTGGAGTTGTATTAACCGTAGAAGTTTGTGGATTTGCTTCTTTTTTTGCTTTCTTATCCATTCTTTTCGCCTCTTTTTTTGCTTCCTTTTGCATTTTCTTCAACTCTTTGGCACTAGGCGGAACAGGTGACGTTACATCTTGAGGAATAGCGACAGAAGAAGCTGCATTAGAGCCGCGACTCGGACTTTTATTCACATGGACAGCTACCAAACGACGGTTAGCATTACCTTCATTAATAGGTTGCCAATCTGCGCTTTCGAAGCGTTTTTGTAATTGAACAGCAGGAATGTTTTGTACATCAGTATCGGTATAAGTCAGATCTTCAGAAACGAAAAACGCTTCTCCTTCATTCTTTGCCGTCATTGTATTATTAGGCTCTGAAGTCAATGTAATACCAATCAAAGCACCGACTAATAATAGCACAGATGCCGCCATTATCCACCAGCGCGTATGCAAAGTGCGTTGCACGCCTTGACTACCGTCCAAGCGACTTTCGAGACGTTTCCAAGCCCGCCCGCTGGGCTGTTGGCGTAGATTTCTTCCATTTTTCCGGAAGTTGTCGTATAAGTTTTTGCTCATTATTTATTTAGTTGTCTGTTGGGGATTGTCAGTTGACAGACCACCTGTTTATTAGACATTTTACTTTTCTTTTTTACGGCGATTTTTGTTTGCATTTAAAATTTCAAGTATTGCATTTTCATTTTCCACTTCATCAAAAATTGCCTCTACTTTTATCTTAAACCCTTTAATCGCTTGACAAGTAAGAAATCCAGAATCAGTCTTTTTGACCAATTCAAACTTTTTATTTTTTAGAATATATTGCTCTACAAATTTATCAAAAGGATGAATAAGCCAATATTCCTTTACTCCATT
This sequence comes from uncultured Saprospiraceae bacterium, assembly GCA_964595615.1. Lineage (GTDB taxonomy): Bacteria > Bacteroidota > Bacteroidia > Chitinophagales > Saprospiraceae > JAHDCG01. Next base: position 996 of record CAZQTE010000274.1, on the reverse strand, counting down.
ATTCTCAAAATCTTTGAATTTTATACCTCTATCGCGTTTTTCCGTTCCCTTTGACAGTACTTCTACTATCATTTTTGGAATTGGAAAAAGAACCTGTCCCGCAGTAAAATCTTTTGCTTGTTTTTTATCAAAAAAGACGATATCCGGTTCATAATCATTGCGCGGAAACTTGACCATAACTTTCTCAAAACCCACTTTACCTAACTTATTTCCACGTACATAATTATTCATCAATTCGTACAAATTTCCCGTCACATCATTGTGTTCAATCCGTACAGGCGAATGGAGAATCACCTCTCCATTGATGAATTCAATCTTTTGTTGTTCATCGATTTCGTTGTAGAAGTTTTCTCGTCTTTTTTGCTCAATTCTTAAACGATTATTTGCTTCTTCTATCACCAATGGTGCATCTGGCGAGGAGAAAATATCATCTAAGTATTCTTCTTTATTAAACATAATTTCAGATTTTATCCAAAAATACGATTTTTTTAGTTGGAATGGAAATTATTGCCTCAACACATATTCCGCTAACAACTCATTATCATCAATCTGTTCCCAATTCATTTCATTTACTCGAAATGCTTTATAAAATAAATCATCTTGGTTTTGTTTGGATTGAAAAACAAGTAACCAAGAAGTTAATTGGTCAGGAGGAATTTGTAAAAGATACTCTTTTATATCTTTTATTCTTACATTTTTATCTGCGTAGACGAAAAGAGTCTCTTTTCCTGACTGTGATTTTTCACCTTTAAACATTAGGTAATCGTTTGCATCGTTCAAACTACCTACCCAATACTGGAATTTATTAATAACCATTCTTACAGAGTCGCCGCGTGTTTCTTTATCTTTTGGGATACCAATTTGCACACCTTTGTAAAAGCTGTTTAGTCTAAAAAAATTAGTAGAATCACTCACTAAAGGTAAATCAACTTTTACATTACATGAGCTAAAGTAATGTTCTACTTTATTGCAATTCTTTGAGTCAATCTGAGGTCC
>CAZQTE010000273.1:0-8199 GCA_964595615.1 uncultured Saprospiraceae bacterium | reverse complement strand
TAAGCTTGGAAATTCTAGTGATTTGCCTACTGCACAGTAATTTTTATTGGTTATTTTTTATTGGTTATTATGTTATTGGTTATTGGTTAAAACATAACATAATAACCAATAACACAATAACCAATCAACTTACTTCTTCTTAAATTTCACCTCTGTACTCATATCTGCTTTCCCCTCTAATATGTCTAAAAGGTCGCCTTTAATAGTGACAGTTTTACCATCAACTTTAGCATTTGGATTCGTTGCATTCTTTACCTTTCCAGGGAAATGATAAATTGTCGTGTATTCAGCACCTGCCATGAACATTTTCATCATAGCCATAGTTTCATCTTCCTCAGCGCTTTCGGCAGGAGCAGGAGCTTTATGACGCTTTAGCAACTTGCTACTAATATCAAAAAGACGGTAATCTATGCCAGCAGAAGGGATTAAACCTCCCATTCCTTCTCCTCCACCGCCCATAGCGCCAAGAGGATTATCTTCATCGCCAGCAGACGACATCAATTTATCCATATTTTTCAGAAAATAATCAATATCATCAGCATTATCAAAATCTAACTGAAAAGTAATTTTCATTATTTCTTTTGATTCACTAGCAACCATTTTCATTGACACCTTATCATAAAATTCTGGTCTAGATAAATCTCCGCGCATATCAGCAGGCATGTCGCTAAAGTACATAGTGGTATCTACTTCTGTCGGAAATGCATCTTCCTCTGCTTCGGCTTGTGCATCTTCTTCTGCGCCCTCCTCCTGAGAAAAGCTTTTAAGCATTTCACGAGTAGAAGCATCCATAATAGCACTCATGTCTATGGTCATGGCATATTTACCAGAGCCATCCTTGTTCAAAAACATTTCTTCCAAAACGTTAATGCAGCTTGTAAATGTCATCGACGCTGCGATGAACATGATGAAAAGTCTTTTCTTCATTGAATAAGTTTTAAAGTTTTAAAGTTGTAGAGTTGTAAAATTTTATAGTCGTACAGTCGCTTTATCCAACTTTGATGACTATGAGACTCTACAACTCTTACTCTATTTCTTCCCTTTGAGAAGATTTCGAGAGATAACTAACTTCTGAATTTCAGAAGTTCCCTCTCCGATAGTACATAATTTAGAGTCGCGGTAGAATTTTTCTACTGGAAAATCTTTGATATAACCATATCCACCAAAAATTTGTACAGCATCGTTCGCAACTTCTGTACAAATTTCAGAAGCATAGAGTTTTGCCATTGCAGATTCTTGTGTTACTGGTTTATGTTCATCTTTTAATTTTCCTGCACTGCGTACTAATAATTCAGCAGCACGGATTTTAGTTGCCATTTCTGCCAACTTGAATGCAATAGCTTGGAAACGGCTAATGGCTTGTCCGAATTGCTCTCGCTCTTGACTATAAGCTAATGCAGCTTCGTAGGCTCCTTTTGCAATACCTAATGACAATGCAGCAATTGAAATACGTCCACCGTCCAAAATTTTCATGGATTGAATAAAACCTGCACCTACTTCACCCAAGATTTGGCTTTTGTGTACACGACAATTTTCAAAAATCATTTCTGCCGTCTCACTTGCGCGCATTCCTAATTTATTCTCTTTCTTGCCTGCCTTAAATCCTTCAGTTCCGCGTTCGATGACGAAGGCTGTCATACCATGACTATCCAATAACTCACCTGTACGAACAATAACGACTGCTGCGTGACCACTCTTACCGTGTGTAATGAAGTTTTTAGCGCCATTAATCACATAGTAATCACCGTCTTGTACCGCAACTGTACGCATACGACCAGCATCACTACCAGTGTTGGGTTCGGTTAATCCCCATGCACCAATCCATTCGCCTGTAGCCAATTTTGGTAAATATTTTTTCTTTTGTTCCTCATTACCAAACATGAGTATATGATTGGTACACAATGAGTTATGTGCTGCTACGGAAAGTCCAATACTTCCACAAACTTTTGCAATTTCTTCAATTACTGTGATATATTCGGCATATCCTAAGCCACTTCCACCGTATTTTTCAGGCACTAAAACACCTAAAAATCCGTACTGTCCCATTTCATGAAACAAGTCCATCGGAAAGTGCTGTGCTTCATCCCATTCCATAATGTGCGGGCGAATTTTTGCTTCCGCAAAATCACGGGCACTTTCTTTAATCATTTGCAAATTGTCGAGTGCTTCTACTTCTGTCATAATTTGATTTTATTTGAAAAAGGACTGTCCTACGGTCGCTCTTTCGATATTTTCTGATAGATTTTATTTTGTAGGTTCAGTAGACTTGTTTTGAACCAAGAACATTAATTTTTTGGTTCTCTGACAAATCCCGTGACATGGGATTTGAAAAAGAATGATTTTTCTTAATTAATGCTTTTTGCAAAAATAAACAGATTTCGCTCCAAATGAAGAAATTGGGAAATCTAAATGATATTTTTTTCCATTTCCCCTCTTTGTTCACCCCAAAAAACGGGTATCCTATAACATTAAGCATCCTTTAACATAAAAAGTTGTCTCTAAGACCAATCGACTGTACTTATATTAGCAAGCAAAATGTATATTTGCGCTCGGATTGGAAAAATCCAATTTTAATATTAATACTGTTTTATGAAACGACTGTTAGCTTTATTTGTTTTTGTTACTCTTTGTTTATCTGCTTTTGCCCAAAAAGGAGGAACTGTACGTGGAAAAGTTTTGGATGGTGATACAGGCGAGCCAATTGCCTTTGGTACTGTTTCTTTGGAAGGAACTACCTTTGGAACCAATACGGACTTGGATGGTTTCTTTAGCCTTTCTAATGTTACTCCAGGAAACTACAATCTTATTGTAACCTATGTAGGATATGCGGACTTTTCCCGCCCTATTGTTGTTACTGGAGGGATTAAATATGAAAATGTTCAATTAACAACGCAAGGTGTTGAATTAGAAACAGTCACAGTTTCGGCTCAAAAAGAACAAGCTAAAAATACTGTCCAGATTTCGAAAGTAATCGTAACACCAAAACAAATTCAATCTCTCCCATCTACATCTGGAGAGGCTGATATTGCTCAATATCTAACTGTTTTGCCTGGCGTTATCAACACAGGTGACCAAGGTGGACAATTGTACATTCGTGGAGGTTCACCAATTCAAAATAAGATTTTATTAGACGGAATGACGATTTATAATCCATTTCACTCTATTGGTTTTTTCTCTGTATTTGAGACAGAAACAATTAGAAATGTTGAAGTTTTGACTGGTGGATTTAATTCTGAATACGGAGGAAGATTATCAGCAGTCGTGGATATTTCGACACGGGAAGGAAATAAAAAGCGTTTTGGAGGAGTAGCATCAGCTAATCCATTTATGGCAAAATTACTACTTGAAGGACCTATTAAAAAATTAGGAGACGACGGAGGGAGTATTTCTTATATGTTAACAGGTAAGACTTCATTTATCGATGAGACATCTAAGACTTTATATAGCTATGCAGAGAATGCTATTGATACTACGGGAGGTTTGCCTTATTCTTTCCGCGATTTTTATGGAAAAGTATCATTCTCTGCCTCAAATGGTAGCCGTACAGATTTGTTTGGTTTTAATTTTAATGACGGAGTAGACTACAGTGGCATTGCAAATATTGGTTGGAATGCATCTGGTGGTGGTGGTGTCACTAAGCTTATTCCACCAAATTCAAATTTAATTATTGGTGCACGAGCTGTCGGTTCTAGGTACGAAATCGAATTAAATGAAGCAGACGGTAATCCTCGTAAGAGTCAAATTACAGACTTTTCAGCGCAGATAGATTTCACATACTTTGGTAATAACTCTCGTATAAAATATGGTTTGAATTATAATGCGATAGGTACCGAGTTTGGTTTTACAAATTTCTTAGGTAATTCAATTGAGCAAAATAATAACAATTCAGAAATTGCTGCCTTTGTAAATTCACAATTCAAATTTGGAAACTTAGTCATAGAACCAGGTATACGTATGACAGGATACGTTGCACAAACAACACAAGGTGCATTCGAACCTCGTCTTGGTGCAAAATTGAATATTTCAGATAACTTTCGATTTAAATTTGCAGGTGGATTGTACTCTCAAAACCTAGTAGATGCACGTAACGAACGGGATATCGTAAACTTGTTTGCAGGTTTCTTAAGTGGACCTGAAGAGCGCTTAAACCAGCCAGACGGAATAACTGAAGCAGAAGACCGTTTACAACATGCCATCCATGCGATTGGTGGTTTTGAAATTGATTTGGGAACAAAAACAATTGTCAATATTGAACCTTACTACAAAGGTTTTACGCAGTTAATTGGACTGAATAGAAATAAAGTAGACGCCTCAGAGCCAAATTTCATTACCGAAACAGGAACGGCGTCAGGGATAGATTTATCAATACGTCATACTACTGACCGTTTCTATGGTTACTTTGGATATTCATTGGGTAAAGTTGACCGTTTTGACGGACAGCAAACTTATCCAACTAATTTTGACCGTCGCCATAATGTTAATTTTTTGGCTTCCTATGTAATGGGTAAGAAGAAAAATTGGGAGTTTGGTGCACGTTATAACTATGGTTCGGGTTTCCCATTCACGAGAACTCAAGGTTTCTTTTCTCTATATCGATTTGAAGACGGTTTAAATACAGATATCACTACTGAAAATGCAGAATTAGGTATAGAATACGAGCAAGAATTAAATCAAGGACGATTACCAGATTATGTTCGTATGGATTTCTCTTTGAAACATACAGTTGAGTTTTCTAAAAACGCTTCTTTAGAAATAACAGCTGCTGTTACAAATGCCTTAAATCGTGAGAATATTTTCTACTTTAATCGTGTAACTTACCAGCGTGTAAATCAATTACCGACACTTCCGAGTTTGGCGATGACATTTAGATTTTAGAATTCGTTATTGTGTTATTATGTTATTGATTCTCTATCAAAATCCTTGTGATAAGAAGGAATTAATAACATAATAACCAAATAACCAACAACTACACCATGCGGATAATAGGAGGAAAATTCAAAGGACATCGTTTTAACCCACCTGCGAATAACTGGCCAACTAGACCTACGACCGATTTTGCCAAAGAAGGTCTTTTTAATATACTCAATAATAGTTTAGACTTTTCAGAGGAAAAGATGCTTGACCTTTTTGGAGGTACAGGTAATCACTGCTATGAGTTTATTTCGCGCGGGTGTACGGATGCCACTTACGTTGACAAACATGGCCCTGCGGTTAAATTCGTTAATAAAATTGCAGCAAAACTTAAAATCGAGGATAATATTCGCATTGTGAAAAGTGATGTTTTCAAATTTGTAGAGCGCACACCTGAAAAGTATGATTATATTTTTGCAGGACCACCCTACCCTTTGCCAACTTTGGATACTATTCCTGACCATATTTTTAAACATGACATTTTACGTCCTGGTGGTTGGTTAATTATGGAACACAATCCTAATCATAACTTTGAAGACCATCCACGCTTCTTTCAGGCGCGTAATTATGGGACGACTATTTTTGCATTTTTTGCGAAGCCTAAAGAAGGTGGAGACGAAGAGGAATAAACTAGAAAATTTATACATTTTTTGGAAAAGGCAGAGAATTATTCTCTGCCTTTTTTATTTTTGTAAAAACTATTGCTTTCTAAAATATGACATCATGGAAAAAGTTACAGAATATATCAATGACAAAGAGGAACGTAAAGACCAATTAATTGCTTTACGTACATTACTTTTAAATACCGACTTAGAAGAAAAAATAAAGTGGGGAATGCCTACCTATTGCATTGATAATAAGAATGTTATCACATTGGCTGCATTTAAAAATTGGTCAACATTATGGTTTCACAAGGGGGCTTTTATAGAGGATGAAAAAGATGTTTTATTCAATGCGCAAGCAGGTAAAACAAAGGAATTGAGGCAATGGAGATTTACTAAAATTGAAGAAATTGAGGCACAAAAGGCAGATATTGTACAGTATATAAATGCAGCAATTGGCTATCAAAAAATGCTAAAAAACTTGTAAAAAAATTCAATTATGAAAAATACCATTCTTTTCGCATTTCTATTCTCATTCACTATCAATATAAATGCAAAAGCTGCACTACAATACTAAGAAACTTTTACTGAGTCTTTAACCAAAATAAAACCAACATCCCTATCGACACAATGCTAATGACTAAAAGACTACGTTCAGAGGACTGAATGATTCCTGTAGCTTTCTCAGATTTCAAAACAAAAGAATTCTCTTTTACTTTCAATTCTGCACTATGCCCATTCTCATTATTTAGCACAAATTGCTTTTTAGCAAATCCTTCTTTGAAAACGACCAGTCCACTTTGATTACGAGAAATATCCTTAAAGCTACTGTTCTGAACAAATAAAGAATTGAAATTTGCGGGGACTCCTTTAAGTTCAAAAAGTACATTAGACTCATGTCCTAATTTGACAAATGCACTTTCTAAAACCATCTCAGGTTCCTCATTAAAACGTACAGAGATATTAGCTTTTACATGTTCAATAAGCATTTCCTTAAACTCATCCACATCTTCAAAGGTCCTTTCAGGAAATTGAACTGCTACTTCATACTCAAAAGCTGTCATAGCAGCCCTTACTTGTAAAATCCATGTATTATCCTCTCGCTCAATCAACATAGTCGATGATAAATCTGGTTGATGTGCTTGCAAAATGAATATATTTAAGAATAAAAACAAACTGAAAATCCATTTCATTTTCTATAATTTTTGATGAGATAAGGAGGGAGGAAGTTTTCCTTCCTCCTTACATTTTAAAAAGTATTCTTCTTTGGAATGCGAGATTAATAGACTCAGAATCTGAGTCTATTATTTTTTCGTTTAGTTTTGGCTTAAAAATGGGCGTTTGTCGGGGCAAATAACCATTTTTTAAGTAAAAAATAAGCGAAAAAGAAGTAGTTCAGATTCTGAATCTATTATTTTCGCATTTCTTTACTTTCTTAAAAACAAAAAATACCAAAGCGATAATCAAAAGAACATATATCACCCTTCTAATCATCTGAAATGTGGTCAGCTAATTGGCATAAGCACCACCGAGACAATTAATAAAGTTATTAGCACCTGCAGCATCAACATGGTAGTGATAACCTCGCGTTGCATCATAATGCCCGCGACATTCATCCAAATCTGTCGGTTCTTCCCCATTTTCATCCAATCGCTCATAAATCGCATGACCGTCTAAAGCATAACCAATCATACCAGCGTGACCGTCTGCTTGTGCTACAGTTGTACTCACCCCCGTTGCGGCATGATAATGGTAGCCCGCTGCCAAATTAATATGTCCGCCAGCATCATCAAATGGAGCTAAAGTGTAAGCACCCAAAATCGCATCTGTCGGCGCAGCCGCATCAAATCGGATACCATTAAAAGCAAGCCCACGTACAGTTGGTCCTGCTACACCTCCCATACCAGGAGGTCCCGCTGTTGCAAAACTAACAGGTGAGTCCAATTTCACTGGAGTTACAGGAATGAGATAAGTCTGTGTCAAGTCAGTCACATAAGAAGGTAAACACTCTACGCAATAATTTTGGTATTCCTCCCCTACATTTGGGTTCGCGGCATTTCCACAATCTTCTTCAGTATCGGTCGTGTAAATATCTCCATTGGCATCATACATCAACCAAGCATCATCCCCATAAAAAGTCGCCATATTTTCAATAAATGCACCATCTACATCATAAACTTCGCCCCCTTCTAACCAAATACCACCAGCTTCTGCATCATCTGAGATATTATCTGGACACCATGGTCCCATTTCGTGGTCTGTCGGCATGCTATTACTTACAAATTGATAACAAGTTGTCACTGTTCCATCTGAAAGAGTACAATCAACAGTCGTAACCGTAAAATTTGCATCATCTGTCAAAAAGAGAGAGACATCAACATCCTTAACAGTCAAAGAAGTTCCTCCTGTATCATCGGTGTCTGTGTTATCGGCAACATAACCTTCAGGTTGTTCACAAGAGTCTAAAGTAATATCAGGATTACCTAATCCATCCTCATCTGAGTCTTGATACCATGTTGTTTCTGTACATGGAGTATCTGTTTCATCATCTTTACAAGACGAGAAAATTGAAATAACAGTACAAAACATAAAAACAAGAAAAAAAGTATTCTTCATCATTTGATTTATATAATAGACAATTTAAGGGTAAGATGATTATCTTCTCAATCTTAACTAGTCTAAGTAG
>CAZQTE010000272.1:0-8236 GCA_964595615.1 uncultured Saprospiraceae bacterium | reverse complement strand
CTAAGGTAAAAACTGAGGATACGATAATTTATTGAGCATTAGATGAAAAAAGGAGAGAGTCTAAGTTTTTGCAAACCAAACTCTCACCTCTCACCTCGCTCCTCTCACCTATAAATCAAACAGCGAGATGTAATTTTAATTATCTATCCACACTTTTAGCCGTAGTGCCACAAAACTAAAACTACCCTACTCTTTCCGCATCAATTTGACTCTCAACTCTACTCGACGATTTTCTGAAGCGGGATTATTATCATGTAAAGCTCCACCTGCTCCAAGGTAGATTCTATCTACTCGAATACCACGAGATTGTAAGTAAACTGCCACTTCGCGAGCTCTTTTCTCTGAAAGCATCATATTATAAGCATCTCCACCAGAAGCATCTGCAAATCCAACTATATCCACCTCTTTTATAATGCTGGCACCGTCAAAACATTTTGCTAAAAAAAGGTCTAGTTTTTCTCGGTGCTTCATTTCAATTCCATACATATCAATCCCAAAATATAGCTTTTCCATAAATTCAAAACTCCGCAATTCTTCCTCACGTTCTTCTTCTGATAAATTTAATAAGCGTTTTTCGGGTAACAATTTTATTAATAGTCGATAGTTTGATTTGTTATCATGGCGTGGAATAGTAAGACGAGATTCAAAGGGGTTAAAACCTTCTTGACGAATTTTAAAATCCCAAAAATCATCTGCTGGAACACAACGAAAAAAGTGTCCACGTTCATCCGTGTGAATAGGTAATCTGTCATTAAAAAACAACTTAGTAACTACAGGAAGATTATAAATACTGTCCAAGACAATGCCTTCAACAAAAGTCATAGGATAAGTTGTTAATTGCTCTGGTAATTCAAAATTATAGATATCCATTCCCCCCATTCCAGACTCTCTGTCTGATGAAAAATAACCGTTTTGACCGTCAGCAGTAAGGAAAAAACCAATTTCACGGTAAGAAGAATTAACAGGTGTACCCAAATTTATAGCTAAAGACCATTCTCCAGTATAACTCATACGAGACATGAAAATATCTTGTTCTCCTAATCCAGGGTGACCATTTGATGAAAAGTACAAAGCAGAACCATCATTAGTGATAAAAGGCGCTTCTTCGTCTAATTCTGTATTGATTTTAGGTCCAAGATTTTCGGGCTTCCCCCAGCGTCCATCAGGCAATTGACGACTCAACCAGATGTCAGTACCCCCCATACCCCCTTCTCTATTACTGGCGAAGTAAAGCATCGTACCATCACAAGAAATACTAGCTTGCGACTCCCATTGCCCAGAGTTTGCATAGCCTTTTAGAGGTTCACCACCTGATAGATTCAAGTTTTTTAAATCTGCCTCCCAGATGTCACAAGTTCCTAATACTTGACGACGGTCGCATGCCGTAAAATAAACTTTACGTCCATTACGTACGATTGAACTCATGCCTTCATTTCCATCTGAATTAATAGCAGAACTTACAGAACTTCCTCTTTCAAAAACTCCATCTTTTTTTTCAGTCAAAAACAAATTTTCATCTGCAAATTGGTCCTCTCTCGTAGTATAGAATAAATACCGCTGATCATTTGTCAAGAAAGGAAAATACTCGTCGGCAGTTGTATTTATTTGTTCTCCCAAATTAGATACTGCACGAATATTTTGATAGCGTACCGAGTCCATTGCAACTTCACAAGCTCTAATGTAATCAGGTAATTTTACAGCATACTCTTTCTCAATAGTTCGTTCTGTTGAGCTTCGGTACTGAAATTCCTCTTCGGGTGTTGGTACGATTTCTTTAAATTCTAAAAAATGCTCTAAAGCTTTAGCATAGTTGCCACTTTTAAACAATACCTCTCCATACTCGTAATACATCGTACGGGAATAATAAGGGTCTTGATGGAGAATAGAACCATAAGCTTTCGCAGATTCAGAATATTGCCCCATAAGTTGATAGCAAGCACCTTTACCTCGTAAAGCCGCCATGAACTCAGGCGCAGCATCTAGAGCCTTTTCAAAAGACTTCAAAGCTTTTTTATACTCCCTTTTTAGTAAATATTGTTCACCAGACTGTACCAAATCTGATACTCTTTGAGAGGGAATAAATCCTGTTTGGGCAGACAAAAATGTAGCAATAAATAAAAAAATAAGGACGGAAAAATGTTTCATGGAAGTAGTAATCTGTTTTTGAAATATAGTTGTGTTTTCCGTTTAGTTCATTTGCAGTTTTGTAAATTTGCGCAAAGATGCGAAAAAGCTTGGGATAAGTTATTGATTTCCTAATTCAATTCGCGAATAATAACACGCATGAAAGATACCTATCGCACTTTATCCGCTCCTTCGGAGGGAGAATTTAAAGACAGAGGGAGTAAGTTTATCACTTATGCCTATCCTGTTTATTCTGAATCTGATTGGCAAGAAGCACTAAATGAAGTTCGTAAAATGCATCCCAAAGCGCGACACTTTTGCTATGCCTATCGCTTAGGATTAGCAGGTGACCAATATCGTGCTAATGATGACGGTGAACCCTCCGGTACTGCTGGAAAACCAATGTTAGGACAGATAGATAGTTTTGATTTGACCAACGTTTTTGCGGTATGTGTTCGTTATTTTGGAGGAACATTATTAGGTACTTCAGGTTTGATAAATGCCTATAGAGGAGCAACTAAAATTGCTTTTGAAGAAGCTAATATCATAGAACGGACAGTGGAAGATATTTACCGTCTCACTTTCGATTATGCTTTGATGAGTAATGTGATGAATGCAGTTAAAAAGGAAAATCTGGAAATGGTGAATAAAGATTTTGGGGCAGTCGGAAAATTGGATATTGCCATTAGACAAAGTGAAGTTGAAAGTAAATTGGAGTGGCTACGCGCAGGCATCGCAGGAACACGAATTGAGGAGGTTCCAGATTTGGAGGATATTGAAGGATTAGAAATGGATTACTTAGAGACGAGGTAAAGGGTGTCTATTTTCTTAGGTTTGGGGGTTGATTAATTTCATTTCTTTTATCAAAATTATAGAAAAAAGGTTGAGGGTTATGGGTTGAGAGGTTACGATGCAAACATGTGCACGAAACCTCTCAACCTTTTAGACCTACAAATCTATCCCTGTATCATAATGAAATGCTTCCTCATCCATGCCTTTATCAGCGAAATAATTCGCCCAGAAATCAGCAGCTTTGGTGATTTTAGCATCATTCTTTTTATCAACAGGATAGACGACAAACATCTCTAAATCTGAGGCGTCTTCGGGGTCGCAGGCGGCATCAAATCGTTCCAGCCATTTTTTAGCACTACTTGACTTACTATGAAAATTAGCAATCTCGCTATTTTCCAACATATCAGAATACATCAAAATAACTTTACGGTCTGCGTCACTTTTATTGAGCTTGCGAATGCCTTTACACATCGGCTCAAAGATGTGAGAACTGTTCAATTCCTTCCCTGTATATTGTGCATTCATTTCTTCTAATGTTTGCAACAATTGTGTTTGAAATTTTTCAATGTCTTTCTTTCTCAAGTGGACATTCTTTTCAAATTCGCCTTTACCAGCTTTCAACTTAACTGTTTTGCTACGTGCAGACGCGACATCATACAAAGGAAAGATTTTCACCTTACCAAAGTTTGAACTGCCTTCCTCTGTTAAGTTTAACAATTCAGCATATTGCTCTATGTCTTCCGCAAAACGGTCGCCATAGTCTTGTCCTTCGGTAAAGTCTAAGTAAACGTATAATTCTGTCTCGGTTGGAGGTGTGGATTCGCAGCTGATACCGAGTACGATGAGCGCGAGTAGAAATAGTACTTTTTTCATTTTTATTGAGTTTTAGGTTTTGGTTATTGTGTTATTGGTTATTAGGTTATTGGTTATTAGGTTATTGGTTGAGAGCTTCGCGTACAAGTTAGCACTGCAAGCTCTCAACCCGCAACGTCACAACCCTAATTAGGGTCTAACTCTGGCATTCCAGCGAAGTGCAAATCAAGCGTAGGCACTTCATCAATCCAACTGACGGGTGAACGTCGGTCTTTGCGTTGTCCTAGATTAGCAGCGCGGTACTTACCTATGGCAAGATGGTAACCTGCTTCGATATAATCTTCTAATGCGGCGAAAGAATTAAGTAATTCATCATACTTCTGCATGTGTTCATTACGTCTGATTATCAACGCATCTTTTTTGTTATGTAGGCGATTTTTGCCTTCTTCAAAATTCTGATGCACTGTTTTCAATTCCGTATTCTTCAAAGCTGCTAAAGCAGATTTCTTTTCACTAATTTCTGTTTTTTCCTTATTAAAAGCCTTTTTCGACTTTTGATAATCCTGATGGTGATGCTCCAATTCATAACTTTCATCATGTCTGAAATAAGCCGCCAATACACCAATGATGAATAAGATTAAATTTAAAGTAGTAAAGATGACAATATTCAATTGGCTCGCACTCTCTCCCATAGCTTCTGCCAATACAGATGTACGAAAAACAGATACTCCAAAATTGAAAATCCCAAATAAAGCTACACACAAAAAGATAAAGAAATTATACTCTCGTTTCTCTTTGCGTTGCTTGATAAAGACGCCTGTGAAGTGCGCCAAAACAGGTATCGCTATTGCCAAACTACTCGCCATAATAATGGTGATGAAGAAAGCTTCTCCAAATTTTTGGAAAATCTGTAGGTTCAAAGGAACCTCACATAATCCAATTCCTAAAAGAAGGAGAAAATATAAAATACCACTTTTAAAATGAATGAGCGGGTGATTTCTGCCTGTTTTTTCCTGTATTTGCTGCAAGTCTTGTCGTACTTCATGAAACTCACGTTCTAATAGACGTTCTTTGTCTTGCAAATCTTCTTCTCTATCGCGGAAAGCACGCTCTATTTCGGCAGTATCTGCGGCACGTTTTTGTTCTAAGACTTCCATTTCTCGTGAAAATTCTGAGTCTCCCTTACTTCGCATTTCTTCCAACTTCTCTACATACATCTTCACTGCTAAATGTGGACCGTCTAAATATGGCTTTCCTTTCTTACGACATTCCGCTAATAGTTTGCGGTATTCATAACGTAGTAGGTCTTCATTTGGGCTTGTTTGAGGGTCATTTGCCACTGGCAATCCCAGAAAACCGTCTTTCTCTCCGAGTGTGACTGCTTGTTTCTCTAAGATGTCTTGTGCTGCTGAGAATTTTCTCTTTTGCTCGTTTACTAATTCGGAGACACCTGGAGGTGATGCGAGATTATTTAATTTTCGTTCTTTCATGAGTTTTAGTTATTAGGTTATTGGTTATTAGGTTATTGGTTTATTATGTTGATTATCAATAAGTTAATCAACACAATTACAACTTATTATCGGAATAGTAGTTTGATTACTAATTGATGTTACAATGTTAAGAGTTTCTTAAATCAAATTCCTCTTTGTTCGATGAATGCTTGGATTTATTGGATTTATGCTTGTATCAATTTAATACGGACATAAAAAATGCCGAACCAAGTGTTACACTCGATTCGGCATTTTCGTAAAAACTCTCTCTACTCTCTTATTTCGCCACCACCACTTTACGGAAATAACTCGCTAAAGAATTTTTATTGACAAACTGCAAATGATATACGCCATTTTGCAAGTCTTGTAAATTCAATAAACTAGCGCCTTTTTCAATGCGAACTAGTTGACCTATATTGTTGAAAATCTGAACATTATAATCCAAGTAGTTCCCTTTTTCTAAAATGATATTTACTTCTCCAGTTGTTGGGTTAGGGAAAAGGCGAACTGGATTATCTTCTATTTCCGTTAAATCATCAACAGCAGTATTTCCTGGAGACTCATCGCCCATAACGGGACGGTACATAATGGCACCATCAAACTGTTCAGGAATTGGAAACCAGAAAGTTCCTAAGTTTAAAAAAGTATGTGGACGTGCATCATACTGGACATCAAAGCCAACATGAACACCACTGAGACCCAAAGATGTCTGCTGAAATCCAATATAGAAGTCTGCTCCTGCTGGAATTGTCAATGGAGTTGACTCTCCATTTTCATCTTGCAAAGCATAAGTAGTCATCGCTTGTAAACTATCCGTAAAAGAGTCTGGATAAGTTGGACTTACAAATTCACGAATATAATCAGGCTCGTTGTTTTCTAAGTAATTAAAATCATTGCTCCCTGTCGGGTCAACCCATACTTTAATATTAAATCTTTGCCCCTCTTCTGCATCAATATCTGTATGAGGAAAATGAATACGCACAGCTTGTAATTCGTCTTCTACATTAGCTCGATAACGAATAGCATACTCTGGCGAATCATTCTGTTGATTGGTTAAGACTACTGCTGTCTCTGCTGTGCCGTCGTCGTAGGCGTAGTAGTCGTCTAAGTGAGTAATAAAATTAGTTATATCATTTCTTGATGCATCAACATCTTCATCTTGATCACTTAGGTTATATTCAAATTGAAACAATAGCTCTGCTTTTTCGGTATTATTAGGAAATGCTGACAATTCACTTTTCACTCCTGACCAAAAACCAGTAGTATTATCACGTTCCGATACTTTATAAGATTGGCTTGGAACAGTTCCTCCAGGTCCATCAGTTACTGTAATTGCTGGACTAAGTTCTACGCCGTCTACAAGGTTAATAATTTTAGCGAGAGAAACATTTGAAACTCCCCTTGGCTCTAAGTCATGATTAAAATACTCTGAGATAAAGTCATTATCTCTAACTTCATTATTAACATTTGCTTTAAACTGATTCCAAGGCATTGCCGTGTATCTGTCCAATATGCTACGAGGAGTTTGTGTAAATGCAATATCATTAAAAATAGGAGTCTCATTATCACCTGCCTGTATCTTCACATAATCCACATGCCACAAATCATCCAAACCACCTGGTGAGTGGTAAGATTGAAAACGAAACTGAAAAGCATCATGAAAATATTCTTGTTCTTCAATTCTTAGAGAGAAAAATTCCCAAGGAAATTGGTCTACCTCTCCAGGATTAGCAAAAACACCATTCCATGAGCCAGCTCTTTTCCACTCACGGTCTGCATTTCTAAATTCTAAAACCAAAGAATCAGGAAAATTAGGATACAAACCATAACCACGTGGAGCTACATAACATTTGAAATAAATACTTTCCTCTCCACTAAGCTGAGACATATCAATCGGCTTAGAAGTTAAATCATCCCCTTGTCCAAAATTATCATAAGGTGTACCTCCAGGGTCTAATCCATCAAAGGTCGCCATACCAATCGAAGGAGGATTTGGCGCCATTGTATTATTAATATAAACATCACGGTCTAACCATAGGTCACGCGTTGGATATACGCCGTCATTATTAGAGAAATCATCAAAAAATGGAAGTTGCAAGGTCTCTCCAAGAATTGTATAAACAACATCAAAAGTATCACAAATACCGTATTCATCACACATTTCATAGCAAACTAAATCTTCTCCAGGAAAACCACTTGCGCCATAAAAAAGGCAAGGAGTTGTTATGGTATATAAAGTTGGATGCACACTTTGTTGCCCCTCACCATCATAATTATCTTCGCATTCAATAATATTAGAACATGCCAACTCTCCCTCTAATAGAGTTTCATCAACACAAAATTCATCAACGATTTCAAAGGCATTTAAAGTAGGACCAGTGACATCATAGCGTTGCCCTTTTCGTCTTACAAAAACAGGAACAGAAAGAGTATCACATCCTTGATTGAAAGAACAAATCTGAGTACATAGGGTATCAAATCCTACTATAGCACTATCGTCAGCAACATATCTAACCCAGCGAAAAACTGCATCGGTATCAGGATTAGCAGGTGAAATATTACCTTCTGCCTCGCCATTATTAATAATACTGCAATCATCTAAAACGATAACTGACATTATCGAGTCGCCCGCAACACGACTACCAACTGTATCCAAAACTATAATACGAGAATTACCTGCTAACACCTCATTATCAAAGAAAACATTCGGCGGACAATCTTCTTTTTCAAGAGCATTATAAACACCGTATTTTGCCTCTAATGCGGCTTTTTCTTGAGCGGCAACTTGCTGTAAGATAGCGTTTCCTTGTAATGGAGCAAATTCTAATTGGGCTTGTAAAGCAGGACTAAAAAATATTACTAAAATAATCGCGTAAATAATGCGCATTGTTGAACTTTTGAATGAAAGCGAAATGGTGTGAAGACTTCGCAGGGAAATTACTTTGGAAAAACGTAAGAGAAGAAAAGATGTTGCTTGTTAAGGGAAAAGAAAAAAGTCAGATGTCAGGAACTAAGTA
>CAZQTE010000271.1:0-8284 GCA_964595615.1 uncultured Saprospiraceae bacterium | reverse complement strand
TTATTTTGGTAGTGACCTTGGCTAAGTTTTATTGATTTTTTTCTTAGATTATTCTCTACTAATTCCCTTAAATAAAAAATACAGAGCTTCATAAGAGGCTCTGCATTTTTCATAAAAGTCAATATTTACTGCATTATCAGCACTTTTTCGCTCCTCATACCACTTTCATTTTCAACGGTATAAAAATACATTCCCGCAGGCGTATTCCACAAGTTCATTTCGACCTGACCACTACCAACTGCTAATTTTTGTGAGGCAATAGCTTTTCCATTCATGTTATATAAAGTGAAATTTGTCTCGTGTTCTAAATCTTTAAAGCGTGTAATTAATTGATTGTCATCTTGAAAAACTTGGATTATACCTACTTCTGGAATTTCAGACTCAATAGAAGTTGCTAAGCTAAAATCAGAAGAAGCTAAACCATTAAAAGACTCGCCTTGTATCTCTGTAAAGTCACCTGCAAAATAGATTTGTCCGTTGTAGTGAGAAGCCGCACGAATTGGACCATTGGGAAGGATTAGTCCGCTAGATGTAGGATAACCATCTGATGATAAAGAGACAATAGCATCTCCATAAATAAATGAAATGCCTCCTCCACTTTGTGTATCCCCATATAAAAGAACTCCAGAGTTTTCGCCGTAAGTCTCCATGAAGCCATGTAACAATGCTGGAGCCGGTGTACCAATACTGGAGCCCATATTGTAATAAGGAACAGAACTCCAAGTTCCACCTGTTAGTCCATGCACGTAAGTCTCCTCAGCACGATGTTCATAAGCACGTAAAACCCCATTGTGTACATGAACTTCATCCAATTTTTCAAAACCACCAAAGTAGGGTTGTAGACTTAATTCATTTTCATAGTGCTTGTAAATTCCTAAAGCATTAGTTTCTAAAGTGCTTACTTCTTGGTCACATGTATAAGATATTTGAGAAAAATCCCCAGCAAAATAGATGTTTTCGTTGGCACGAATGACTGAATTTACAGGAGCATTAGTACCTAGGCTACAATAAATATCACTATCTAACCAGTTGCTGCCAGTTAAATTATAACGAGCAATATTTTGAAAAGCAATTCCATTTATCTCTGAAAAATCACCTCCCACATATAAATTATGGATTCCTATTGATGCCATACTCCTTATTTCTCCTTCAAAGTTTTCATCTAAAAGAGATGTCCATGTACCATCTTTAAAAAGTGCCAATTGAGTTTGTTGACCTGTACCGACAATTGTGAAATCTCCACTGGCAATTATTAATGTGGTACTGATTTCGATTTCATCAATTTGACCCAAGAGTCCTTCTCCTAGATTCTCCCAATTTTCTCCATCCCAGCTTACAATTCCATTTGCTGCAAAACCGTCGATTTCAGTAAAGTCCCCAGCTATATAAAAACGAGAAGTCTGACTTTTCATCACAGTAATCTCTCCATTAGCACCACCACCATTTCCGACTTGGTTAATCTGCTTAGGTGCAGGAGGATAACCAGGTTGTATCCAAGCTAACTCCGCTAAGGAAAAACCATTTTCTTTTGCCCAGACAATCAGTTTTTTATATTTTACAAGTTCAAAAATATAAGCAAAATTATCTTGTTTCGTAATCAATTCTACCAATTCTGTCTCTCCACTTTCACGTATCAAATGTCCAACCGCACAAGCCGTCCCAATGTGGTCTACAAAGTAAGGCTGACGCTCCGAGTGGTAAATGTTTTGTGGGAAAATAGCATTCTCTGCATACGTTTTTAAAACATCTAAGTAGTGCAAACGATTGATTTTTTGCGAATTAGAGAGATGCTTATCATCACGCGCCCGCAAAGTTTTTTCAACCAAATAGAGGTGTAGTTGAATGCGGTCTTCGTCTTTTTGGAAATGAGCTGTATTTTGTAAGAAATCAAAATCTTCCGTTTGTTTTGTCCATTCTTGATTGACTTCTTTTAAATGGTCAAAAAGCGTTGCAGAGGAATTTGGATTTAAAGCAGCAGACAGTATAAATGGTAATGAGAATAGGAAAAATAAGGAGTAGATTTTTTTCATTTTGGGTTGATTTAGTGAGAAAATATTATTCAAAGATAATCCTTTCTTAAGGAATAAATTGACTGATTGATGGCAAAATGCAAATATTAAAAGAGATGTTATTTTTTGTCAAATGAATATAAAATTCAAAACAAAATCCGCATCTTCGCATCCGCATTTTTAACAAATTCAAGTTCAACAAATGAACACTACACATCTCCGCTTAATAGCAAAAAAATTAAACCTGCCCGAAAATAAAGTTCGTGCAACTCTCGGTCTTCTCAACGAAGGAGCGACTATCCCTTTTATCTCTCGTTATCGAAAAGAGGTGACGGGCTCATTGGATGAGGTCGAAATCGCAGATATTCAAACTGAAGCTAAACGCTTGGATGATTTGGATAAGCGTCGTGAGAGCATTTTAGGCAGTATAGAAGAGCAAGGAAAACTAACGGATGCACTTCGTAGCCGTATCGAGAACTGCTGGAACATGACGGAGTTGGAAGATATCTATTTGCCTTACAAAAAGAAACGCGAGACACGTGGTATGAAGGCAAGAAAGAAAGGTTTGCAGCCATTGGCAGGCATCTTGACTTTGCAACGCGCTAATAATGTAAAAGAACTCGCGAAGAAGTATATAACAGATGAAGTGCCGACGGTAGAGGATGCTTTGCAGGGCGCAAGAGACATCATTGCAGAAGAAATTAATGAGGACGAACGCGCTCGTAATAAAGTCAGACACGCTTTTAAAAATTACGCTAGTGTAAAGGCAAAAGTAGCCCGTGGAAAGGAGAAAGAAGGCGAGAAGTACAAAGATTATTTTGACTTTGAAGAAGGTCTGAAGAGAATACCTTCGCACCGTTTGTTGGCGATACGGAGGGGAGAGGATGAAGGCTTTTTGCGCGTAGGTATTTCTCCAGATGAGGAAGAAACTTTGTATCAATTAGAGCGCATTTTTGTCGAGGGAGATAGTGAGGCGGCTGACGAAGTTTATGAAGCATTGAAAGATTGTTACAAACGTCTTTTGTCGCCGAGTATTGAGACTGAATTTAGAAATTTGAGTAAAGAAATCGCAGATGCAGAAGCAACAGAGGTTTTTGCGACTAATTTAAAGCAGTTATTGCTGGCAGCACCTTTGGGTCATAAACGTGTCTTAGGTCTTGACCCTGGTTTTCGTACAGGTTGTAAAGTAGTCGTTTTGGATGAAAACGGAAAGCTTTTGCATAACTCAACAGTCTATCCACATCCACCACAAAAGGATGAATATGGAACAAAAAAAGAATTAGAATATTTAGTTGATAAATATCAAGTAGAAGCCATTGCTGTGGGTAATGGTACGGCAGGTCGCGAGACAGAAAGTTTGTGTCGCAGCATGAAATTTGGTCGTCACGTAGATGTATTTTCTGTGAATGAAGCAGGAGCATCTATTTACTCGGCATCGCAGGTGGCGCGGGAAGAATTTCCTGACCATGATGTGACGGTGCGTGGCGCGGTGAGTATCGGTCGTCGCTTAATGGACCCATTGGCTGAGTTGGTGAAAATTGATGCTAAAAACATCGGTGTCGGTCAATATCAGCACGATGTTAATCAAGTGAAATTAAGAGAAAGTCTCGACCGCGTTGTAGAAAGTTGTGTAAACTCCGTTGGTATCAATGTCAACACTGCGAGTAAATCTTTGCTTACTTATGTTTCTGGATTAGGACCAACTTTAGCCGAAAATATCGTCAATTATCGCTCAGAGAATGGCGCATTTGCAACCCGCGCAGCTATCAAAAAAGTACCACGTATGGGCGCAAAAGCTTTTGAACAAGCAGCAGGTTTCCTACGTATTCGCGAAGCTAAAAAGCCATTGGATAACACCGCTGTTCACCCAGAGAGTTATCACATTGTAGAGCAAATGGCGAAAGACGCGGGCGTGAAAGTTCAAGATTTGATTGATAAAGCAGAACTGCGTAAAAGCATTAATCTCAAAAACTACGTCTCAGAAACCGTAGGATTACCAACGCTAAACGATATCATGGCTGAGTTGGCAAAACCGGGACTTGACCCGCGTGGTGAAGCCAAATCTTTCTCTTTCGCCGAAGGCATTAGTAAGATTAGTGATTTGCACGAAGGTATGGTTGTGCCAGGTATCGTGACGAATATTACTAATTTTGGTTGCTTTGTAGATATTGGAGTGAAGCAGGACGGCTTGGTGCACGTTTCGCAAATTGCTAATCGCTTTGTGAAAAATCCAGCGGATGTAGTGTCATTGACGCAGCAGGTAATGGTGCGTGTGACGCAGATTGATATTCAGAGAGGACGTGTGCAGTTGAGTATGAAGGATATTTAGAGGGGAACTTTCATTGAGCACAATTTTCGTGGTCGATTAGTATGACGAGTTTTATTGTCATTACAGTTAGACCTTAAATTTTAGACTCCTTATACTGCAAAAGAAAAGAAGTCTGCTATCTGATTATTTCAAATAGCGGACTTCTTTTTTTGTCATCAAATCACAGT
This sequence comes from uncultured Saprospiraceae bacterium, assembly GCA_964595615.1. GTDB lineage: Bacteria > Bacteroidota > Bacteroidia > Chitinophagales > Saprospiraceae > JAHDCG01. Next base: position 3,779 of record CAZQTE010000271.1, on the reverse strand, counting down.
CACTCGCAAAGCTTTCAAACCATCCACTCCTTGCAAAGGTGCAATATCTAACTCCTCAATATCTCCACTAATCAAGCCTTTCTGTAAAAGATATTGAGCATATTCCATGTACTCTAATCTATCACGTTCTGTCGTATAAACAATCGCAATTTTTCCACTTACCGTTACGCGTTCGCCTGTGCCTTGTACGACTGCTTTATCAATGCGTTTCTTTAAGATTTTGTACCGTACATTATAAGCGCCATCCACATCAAAGTGTTTTTCATCCAAAAGAAAACGAATCGAAACAGGTAGTGAATACACAAAAATCATCTGCGCAGTCGTCAGTGGGACGGGTAGTTTATCTTGTAAATCTGCTACGCTGCGCGTTATTTGGCACATAGTATGCATTTGCCAAAGGCGCAGATTTCGCAGGTGCATATCCGTGAAATCTTTCTTGCGTGTAATCGATTTTCCCGCGTAAATTTCAAATTCTACACCGTCCGTCGCGTATTTTTCGAAGTAATGCGGAATAATTGTTTGTGCTTTGGCTTGCTGTTTTTCGAGATAATTTCCAATTTTTTTATTCAACATCGAGACACTGCGTTCGTAGTTTTTTCTTTTGTCATAAATAATTTGAAAACTGTCATCTAATGAATTGAAGTACAGGCTAATACGCCGAGAAAGCGTCTTGTTCTCATTTTCTAAAAAGTTAAAATAAGGGTGAATAGTTTGATGTAGAAAATCCACAATTTCTGACTCATCATTACTCTGAAAGCGTTCATTTAGGCGTGAGGTGTACTTTTGGATAGAATGTAAGTGTAACTCTGTCAAAGGGAAATTGGTGCGTTTGCCCGCAAAATCTAAAACAGCCTGTGCTTCTTCTAAATTTTTTAGCAAATCTGCCTGTATCGACTCATTTCGCAGGACTGACGACCCCACAATATCTGCCTGTCCAAACAAAGGATAAACATCTGCAAATTTTATCGGTTTGGCATGAATCGGCTCACTATGTGGATTTTCACGATGATTCATCACATCGTATGCCTGCTCGATAAACTTCCATTCGACACTCTCGTGCAAAGTCGTGTACTCCTCGCGGATGACCGCTTCGATCTTATTATCAATTTCTTCGCGACTCCGTTCTATCGCCAATCTGAAAAGGTTAATTACTTTATTTAAAATATGTAAAGTGAAACTATTAAAGGCGTCCACCTGGCTCGAACCAATTTCGAGTAGTCCTAATATTCGGTCTTCTTCATTTTTGAGAGGATAGACAATCAAGCTACGAAAATTCTTTTCCAATAATGCTTTTTCCAAATCACTCTGTACATTCCTCTCTCCCAAATCTGTGACTAATAATGGCATGTTTTGCTCGCAAGTCTCATGATAAATGGAGTCAGGATAACGACTTGGAATAAGTTCTGGATGCTCATCGGCTAAGAAGTTACCTCTAATTTTATATTGATGTAGAATATTTTTTTCTGGATAATCTAGAGCCGTTATTCCTAGTTGTAAGTCGTTGTTTTTCAGTAGTATACGCATCTCTTCTTGCAATGCAGATAATTTTTTAGCATTGGTTAAAGCATCTCTTTCTAGTAGTTTTTCTTTAAAATTTGAAATAGCCTGTTCTTCCGTGATATCGGTCATGTTGCCAACTACAAAACCTTTAAATTCAAAATTTTCGGGTGGCAGATATTCCTGCCAGAGAGTTGCATTGTCGATATTGTTGAGTAGTTTTTTGATGTCTTTTTCTGATAGTTCTTTGAGAGGTTTTAATAGTTCAATATCAACAAAATCAAATTTAAGTGCTGACCGAAAATAGCGTTCAGTTTTATCTGCGTCGAGTTTTGTTTTAAAGAAGAAATAGGGAAAGTGATTAAGATTTTGTCCATAAAATTTATCTAAAATCTGGCAACCAATCCAGATAGATTTTAGATTAATATCTTCTAAAATATCATTGGAGAGTTGAGTGATACCTTGTCCTTCTTTGATGATTTTATCTAATTTTGGAGACAAATAAAACGGGTCATGTTCAAATGGTCCGGAAATCATCATCATCAAATCCTTATTATTCGTAAATGGAAATAAGCCTGATAAAAGTAAGTTTATTAATTCTTGATATGGTGCTAAATCTTCCTTTTTATCGAAAGTACAAGTAAATCCTTCCGTTTCCTCAAAAGTTTTTAGAGCATGGTCGACAAACATTTTTTCTACTCCTGTGGCATTAAGAGCTCTCTTTCTTAGATGCGTGATAAGTGGCCAAAAACAAATCTTGGCAGAGTAGGGCGACTTAGCAATAGACAATTTGAAAGACTCTTGCCAGTCTTCTTTTGCTTTACTCTCATCTAAAATATTTACTTTGTCTCGAATGTGTAATGACATGATTTTTTACTTTTATTTCATCTCAACTAATGACTTATAAACGGTTTTTATTACTTGACTCATCCTCCACAAATCCAATGTTTCCATTGTGTCGGTATTTTGATGATAATTTTTATTACGGTAAAATGCGGTATCAGTAATCATCAATGCGCTAAAATCAAATGCCCAATAATTCAAATGGTCAGAAAAATCTATACCTGGCAATTTTGCAGGTGCTGTAAATTTCTTTGTCTTAATTAATTTTTGCTGCTTAAATTTACGATTAAATTTTCGTGAAAATTCCCCTTTCGAAAATTTATTAACCAGAGTAATATAATTTCCTCGATTGCCATATATCATCGACAGTAAGGGAACGGGATAATCTTGAGATTTTTTCCTATCATCAAAATATCCAATCATTTCCAAGCAAAACATACCGTAAACATCTGTTTTGCTTGCAGATAAAGATTGTGCGTGTCTAAAACTTCCCATATTTTCTGTTCTAAAATAAGGAGGTTCCTCTAAAGTGTAAGCTACGATTTCTATTCTGTATTTTAACTCCTGCCCATTGAGCAGTTTTGCTAACTCTAATAAACCAACAACTCCACTTGCATTGTCATCTGCACCGTCTTGATTACCGCAGACATCATAGTGCGCGCCAACGACAATTGTTTTATCATTTTGACTGCCGAGTACACAAACTACATTTTTATACTCCTGATTGTTTACTTTGTAGGACTGATAATATACCGTATCGGCATATTTGCTAAAGTCTTTGAATATGTAGTCTGCTACGAAATTTAGAGATGCAATATTTCTATAGTTTCTTGGACTGTCGGTGTTTATGATATTTTGTAGATGATTTTTTATGTTTAGAGTATCTGTTTCAGTGGCTTTGACTGTGCTAATGGTAAATAGAGCTATTACAGATATTATCAAAATGTTTTTGTTCATTGTTCTTGTAAATTTAGTCTATTTATCTTTTGAAGCATTTTTTCTCAAGAATATTAAACACGAAATAATGGTTAAAATTAGTATTCCAATTGTTCCGTAAACTATCAAATTTAACCACATGACTACATTGTGAATTTCTGGAACAAAAGTATTTAAAAGGAACTCAGATATTAAAATTAATAAAATAGTCATGGTCACAAATGACAGTAAGTGAACTCCTATGATTTTTTGCATAATTGAATATCTTCTGATAAATAAAGTCCTACCGCCTCGAAAAATCTCAACTCTACCCAATATAAGGTAAATCCAAACACAGCACAAACATTTCCTCCAACATATCGTAAAACGGCTATATCGTAGGAAAAACGCCTACTTTCTGGCGTTATTTTTGTACTTTTAATAGGTACAAAACGCTCAAAAAAGTATTTAAGTAACGACGAAATAATAAGTCCGTCAAGTTGGTCCCGATAGCTATCGGGAAT
>CAZQTE010000270.1:0-8287 GCA_964595615.1 uncultured Saprospiraceae bacterium | reverse complement strand
CTTTGCAACAAGTAGAAGAAGCGCAGGCTATTTTAGATAAATTATCTGATTTGGTCGATTTAGGTATGGATATTAAGGATTTTAACTGGCAATTAATGGAATTGTACGCTATCATCCCTCGTAAAATGAATAATGTCAAGCAACATCTTATTTCTGCGCCAACATCTGATGAGGATATTGCTTTAATTGAAACGAAATTATCTGAAGAACAAGCAACTCTCGACGTCATGCGTGGTCAAGTAGAGCTACACGAAAAACAACAAGAAGGTAAAGAGGAAGCACCACAAACCATGTTGGAGGCTTTTGGTCTGCAAATAGAAGCGGTAGAAGAACAAGTGCTAATTCAGGAAATTAAGAAAATGATGGGCAAAAAAGCTTCTCACTTTCACCGCGCCTACAAAGTCATTAATTTAGCAACACAAAGCAAATTTGATAGACATATCGCAAGCACCAAAAATCCCAAGACAGAACTCTTTTGGCATGGTAGCCGCAATGAAAATTGGTTGTCGATTTTAAAGACAGGTTTAGTGCTTCGTCCTGCCAATGCCATCATCAATGGAAAAATGTTTGGTTACGGATTATACTTTGCTGACAAATTTGCTAAGTCATTGAATTACACGTCATTACGTGGTTCTTACTGGACGCGAGGCAGTCAAAACAAAGGATATTTAGCTCTTTATGAAGTCCACGTTGGTAATCAATTAAAGATACAAAAACACCAACCTTGGTGTGGTTCTCTATCTGAAACTAATCTCAAAAAACGCGGTAGCAGCTACAATTCGGTCTTTGCTAAAGGCGGTGCAGATTTGATAAATAACGAGTATATCGTCTACAATCAAAATCAGTGTACAGTGCGTTACATTGTTGAAATTCGTTAGAAGATTGTTGGAGTGGTTTAAGCCAATCATTTTCAAACCACTCCAACGATTATAACCAATCCAACTCTTCAAACCTTTACAAGCTTTCTTATGGCAAATCTCTCTTCTCGTCCCCAAGCTAAGGCGGACAAAATTGAAATCAAATTAACTGCGGAACGCTTAATGAGTGCAGGCGGTCAAACAACGACTCTACAGGTCAAAAATCATCTTAGAAATCGAGGCTTTTTAGCCTTCCAGAATGAAGTCTCCGCCATTATGGGACAACTAGCAGGTGAGAACAATTGGCGACATGTCCACAATGGACAGTATCGTATTTATTCTTTGCCAGTAATGCGTCAACAAACACAAAATTCGAGGACAATACAGTCGAAGCGTATCAGTCGTCCACCGTCTGCGCACCCGAAGACAAATTGGGCAGCTAATTTGTTGAGAATTTCTTTGAACTAGAAACCTTCACTAAAAAAGATGGTTCTTTATGAAATCGGTTGGTAAAGTTTGACATTAGTTACTCAAATGGTGACTTTGAGTCGAATGTCGTCAACTTAAGGAATTGTTGGCGCGAGGCTCCAGCCTCGTGACTATTATTCATCTGCCTCTGGCAGATAAATAACCGCCAGAGGCGGATAAATACTAAGCACGAGGCTGGAGCCACGCGCTAACATCTTAATTAATAAAACAGATGTTTTCCTTAAGTTGACGACATTCGACTTTGAGTCACCTTTTGAGTAGCGCCATGTGATTTACCAACCAAAATCATAAAGAACCAAAAGATATGCTTTTCTAAAAACTAACATTTCATACGACTCCTTGCAATACTTCTAAATCCTTTTTGTTACTTATTGTGGCTTTCACATCTTCCAAAACTAACTGAATATTTTGCTCAATCACATCCTTAAAAAACTCTTTTTCAACTGGTTGTTGTGCCAAATACTTTAACATTAACAGCACTTTCTGCATGACTAAAACATCTTGTTTCGCATACTGTCGTAATGGTGCTAATACATTGTAAATCAAATCTTTAAACTTAACTACATTCATACTGACACATAAATTTCCGTCAGCGTCTGTCAAATATTCCTCATCATTGATTTTCATACGTAGAGCAAAAAGTTCACTTAAATAATCTATTGCAGAAATAGCAGTACCAGGATCATTAATACCTGGCGACATGGCTTTAACAGCAACCTCTGTAATTTGCTTAAAGCCCAAAACATAATTATCTCCAACACGTTCGTTTTGACTAAAACGTAAACAAGAAAGTATCTCTTTTTGCACTTCCTCTTCTACCTCTTTTTCCAAACAAACAGCAGCAATCCCTTGCAAAATATACATGCCCTTAATAGGTAAAATTTTGATGCGTGTTTCATACTTCTCAGCTAATTCAAGTATGTTTTTTTCATTTATTCCTTGAAAATAGCCTGACTGAATACTTTTTATAACATGATTATTCTCAAGTTTCGGAAAGTCTCGGTGACCATGATTTTCATCTTTACTATCTTGATAAATCAATCTTTCTTTTGCTCTATTGAATACATTGATAAGTATATTTCCTATTTGGATTTCCTGTGAAATCGAATGAATAAAATACACAAACATTCCCATACAAAAAATCCCCGCAGCAATACCCAATAATATAGCAAATCCAGGTAATTGATAGGCATCAGCACCTGGAGTGATATTGATAAGAACAAAAATATCATATATAATTGTCCCTAAATAAGTCCCTAAAACAATCTGATGCTTCTTCTCAGAAATTAAACCAGGCAATAATCTTGGTGAATAATTAGCAGAGGCTTGACTCAATAATAGCATTACCATCGAAAAACTAAACACCATTAAAGATAACAAACCACCAATAAAAGTACTCAATATTGTACGAGAGGTTTCGGCATCATTGAGTACCAAATAAGGGAATTTTTCAATTAAATAAGCTGTTACACCTAAGTTTCGCAAGTTGATGGCAATCAGAGCAAGAACAAAAAATCCCATTGCAATTAGAGTAGGATAAAAAGCAATACTCTCTGTGATTTGACGATAGAGTCTGAATAGGTAATTTTTTAATTTTATCAAAATAAGCTGTTTTGGTTGTTCAATACCTATACCTACAACAGACGAAGCTTCATTTTGCTCATTAAAAAAATAAAATTTCATTTAAACTGAATAAAACACAAATAATTAATAATCAATCATTTAAGAATAAAACAATACTTACTTATGCTACAAATAAGTTTATACATTTTAAGATAACTACAATTTTAGGCACGATTTTACCTTAGTATATATTGTTGAATTTTTTAATACAATAAATAGTTAAATTCAACATTCTCATCGGCTATAAAAATCTAAACTTAAGGAACGCTAAAAAAATAACTTATAACATTTGACAGGATAATTTGTCCTCATTTTGCACTTGAAATCAGTCAAAGTATCAACAATTATCCCTCTTTCAAGTCCAAACTGAGAAAAAATTCTCTCTGTCAAACCTTTATAAGTTATTCTTTCAGCGTTCCTAAGCAAGTTAGATTTTTCTCACATCGGCAATAAGCATTTTCATCGGCATTTTTCAACAATCAGCATCGGCATTTCTGATAATATCGGCATCCTGTTTAGCCTATTCTCTCGAATCAAAAGTTCGAGTTTTACTATATTACGATAGTAAGTTCAGGGTAATTCTTTAGGATGTTTTGTTGGCTTAAAAAATAGTCGGTCTTGTTCCCTATCCGATTTGAGATATTTAACGGAAAGAATAAATGCACATGCATTTATTCAATATTCTCCGCTGCCTCTCTATCTGATTTTGCATTCCCCGATTTTCATCTTCCTCAAAATATTTAAGTAGAATAAAAGTTGAATTATTTTCAACTATCTTGAAATCTATCGTGTCATCCCAATCATTTTTGCTGACATGAAAAGAATTATATTTTCGTTTGTACTCCTTCTTTTATTCAATATTGTACAACTAAACGCTGAAGGTTCTGTCGATTTTATTGACTATCCTGGACACAGATTATTTTTACGCGCTGATAAAGACCAGCAGATAAAAGTTTATGCAGAAGCAGGTGAATTCTTAAATTTCGGAGCCTCTCACGTGGGGTTTGATGGAGGTTTTATCTCTGTTTACAGACCTGACGGAACACTCCACCAAGTTTATAATGGAAGTAATGGTGATGAAGCCATTATTTATAATTCTACTCAAGAATTAAATGGTCCTACAGGATCTAGTGCTGGAGGTTATGCTCCAGGTATCATCCCTGTCACTGCTGCTACATCAGGTGTCTGGTCTCTTGTTTTTGCATTTTCAGATGACAATACAGGTGCAGCCTATCAAAACCTGCTCAATAATGCTCCTTGGACACGTGCAGAACACCAGCCAACTAACCGAAGAGTTATTCTCTCTTGGGATGTGACTGTTTCAAAAAACAATCCACTTCCTAATGGTGGTCTTGGTCAATCAGGACGTGTATTTTCTACTGAATATATTTCAATGATTAGCCAAAATGGGACGACAACTTCGCCTCGTTTTTATGTCTTAACCAAGGACGGACTTCAATACTCTATGGATTTCATGGAAACAGACCCATTTGGTTTCCCTATTTCAAGCTCTTCACTTGGTCTTCTAAATGCTGACCAATCAGCTACTTATCAATCTTGGTCAGAAGATATTTTGATGCGTTCTGATGACCCAACAAGTTGGACAGATGGTAATATCTATCAGTATGACCCGCAAGCAGAAGATTACGGAGATTTGATAAATAATAAAATATTCTTCAATATCCCTGACCCTTCGATGCCTTCTCAGGCACTGACTACAGACATTTTTCACTCTAATACGCATATTACGTGGCTCTTTAATGAACCTGAATTCTTCGAGACAGTTTTTAATAGTTTTGAAGTCGTAGGCGCTGATGAAACAGAGGTAGATTGTATTGTGGGTGATTTGCAAGTGGGTCAAGGAGCTCACTTTATTTTCGATACAAATATTCCTGGTCGTATTGACTTAAAACTTGACTTGAATAATGACGGAGACACCAATGATGATATAGATGTTATTCTAACAGGACTAGTAAATGCAGGAGTCGACTCTATCTTCTGGGATGGAAATAATGGTTTAGGTAATCCTATTTCAGCACAAGATGGATTTGAATTTAGCTATGCGTATGAACTTCGTGGAGGAGAGAATCATATCATGCTTTCTGATGTAGAAAATAATACAGGAGGTATTGTCTTCGAATTATTAAGTGATATTGGAGCGGATGCTACAGATAATTTTTATTACGACCACACTCCTGTGGATGGTCCCGTAAGTGGTGGCGGTACTCCAGGTAATGCATTACCAACTAATGAACCATTCACTTATGATGCCTTATTTGGAAATAAAAAAATGTTGGATTATTGGGCTTATGTAGTGTATGAAGATGCCTATGCTGGCACAATAACTTTAAATATCGCAGAAGATTGTACGCCTACTAATCAACCTGACTCTGACAACGATGGTATTGACGATACAGTTGATTTAGATGATGACAATGACGGTATTCCTGACCTTATGGAACACTGTTTAGGTCAAGGTTTTGCTTGTTTACCAGGAGGACTTGACCCCTCGGGAGATAATGATGATGACGGCATTGCCAATTATCAAGATGCAGACGATGCTGCGGTCAATAACAACTGTACAGATACAAACGCAGACGGCATTTGTGATGATTTAGCAGCAGTTTACGATACAGATGCAGATGGAGTACCAGACCATTTGGATTTAGATAGCGATAATGACGGTATTTCTGACCTTTTTGAAGCTAATCACAATCAATTAGATGCTGATAATAATGGTATGATTGACGGTGTCAATGCAGACTTTGGAGCGAATGGTTTCTTTAATATTTTAGCTTCTGATGCAGATGCCTTTGATGCGATTTCGGTTTACCAGCCATTAGATAATGACGGAGATGGCATCATGGATGCAGATGATTTGGATAGCGATAATGATGGTATTAATGATGTAGAAGAAGCAGGTCATGCAGACTTAGATAATGACGGATTAATTGATAACTCACCAGTTGGCGTTGACTCCTATGGTGTAGCAATTTCTTTAAATAGCACATTGCCTTTACCAATTGATACAGACAATGATAATATTCCAGATTTTCATGATTTAGATACAGATAATGACGGCATCAATGATGTGGAAGAAGGCGGAAATGAAGACCCTGATAATGACGGGCATGTGGGCACTGGTATTCCAGATGTCAACGAAGACGGTCAGCCAGACGGCACGACTTCTGACCCAACAGATACGGATATGGATGGTATTCCAGATTATCATGATTTGGATTCTGATAGCGACGGCATTTTAGATGTAGTCGAAGGTGGAAATGATGACCCAGACGATGACGGTATCATCGGTACAGGTACTCCAATTGTTAACGATATGGGACAACCAGACGGTTCAACTTCTAATCCTCCCGATACTGACCTTGACGGCATTCCTGACTATCAAGAAGCGGCTTGTACAGGTGCTGACATTAGCATTTTGACAACAAGTGGTGGTGGAGATTTCTGTGCAGGAGATGCTATTGTTTTAACTGCAACTACTAACTTGACAACAGGTACTTTAAACTTTGCATGGACTAGTAGTAATGGCAGTTCTTTCAATGGTCAAGCGACAAATGATACAGATTTAACTTGGACAATTTCGCCAACAGATGTAAGCGCGAGTGGCTCTTATTCTTTAGTTGTAACAACGGAAGAAGGCTGTACCGCTACGTCTCCAGCAATAGAAGTCAATGTAACAGCAATACCAAATCAAGCTACAATTTCAATTGAAGATACAGAGCTTTGCGCAGGAGAAGACTTGATTTTAAACACAATAGCATATACTGGACAAAACGTTGTCTATCAATGGTTTGCAAATCAAAATGAGATAGCGACAACGACTGTCCCTAGCTTGACAATCGAAAACACAACATCTGCAAATGCGGGAGAATACCATGTCATTATCATAGATGGAAACTGTGCTTCTGCACCTTCTACGCCTGTAATAGTGACAGTCACAGAACCTATCGGAGATATTGAAGCTACGAATAATTCAAGCGCAAATAACGCTATCTGTACAGGTGGAGAGTTAACTTTAAGCATTCCTAGTTTTGAAAATGCAACGGTAGAATGGTTCGGTCCAAATGGTTCTGTTGGAACTGATTTTGAGATTACTCTTACAAATGTAACAAGTGAAGATGCAGGAGAATATTACGCTGTTGTTACCTTCGATGTATGTGGAGCAACGAATTCTGCACCAACGACGGTTTACATTTCAGACAATAATATTACTCCAGTTTTATCTGCTGATAATGATGAAATCTGCACAAATGAAAGCGTAGAATTAAGCGTAGTCAACGATTTAAATATCGAAGCAGGCGATGCAGTTATTTACACTTGGTATAATGAACAAGACGAGCTCATCGGAACGACCACAGAAAATTCTATTCTCCTAGAAAACTTGACAGAAATCGGAGAATTTTACGTTTCTGTCAGCATCAATGGCTGTTCTGCAAATTCTGAAAACTACTTCATCAATGTGAATACTTTGCCAAATGAAACAGCAAATATTCCAGAAGATATCATCTACTTATGTGAAGATGAAATACCAGCATTATTAGCTGTAGCTGGCACGGAAAGTACAGGATGTTGGACAAGTTTAGGTGCAGCAGTTGTACTCAATCCAAATGATAATGTGACAACAGTGACTTTGTTAGAGGAAGGTGCAAACTTATTTGTATGGACATTGAAAGATGATATCTGTGGTGCATTTAGCAGCGATACAGTTACAATTTATGCGGCAACAGAGGCACAGGCTTTCGATGATTTGTACACAACAGAACAAAACGAAATGACAATTGGAGATGTCAGCGCGAACGACAACTTTAGCACTGGTGGTGATTATGAATTTGAAATATTAAATACACCAGATGAAGGTACTTTAAGTTTGAATACAGACGGTACTTTTGAATATACTCCAACTGAGAACTTTGTTGGTGTTGTCGAATTTGATTACACAATTTGTGATATGACTTGTCCAGATGATTGTGAAACAGCAAACGTTACACTCAATTATCAAAATATGGATTTCACAGACGATTGCTTTGTACCAAATGGAATCACACCAAATGGAGACGGCGCAAATGATGCACTAGAAATTCCTTGTTTAAATAATAATGCACACCCTAATAATAATATCATGATTTTCAATCGTTGGGGAGATAAGGTTTATGAGGAAAGTGGCTATGAAAATGATTGGTATGGTACTTACAATGATAATACATTGCCAGCAGGAACTTACTTCTATATATTGATGATAGAGCCAGGTTCGGAGTCAATCCAGAATTTCTTTAGCATTATTTATTAAACGGTAGACG
>CAZQTE010000269.1:0-8311 GCA_964595615.1 uncultured Saprospiraceae bacterium | reverse complement strand
AGTCAAAGAATCATTTATTTTACTTTGAGTACTTTTTTTCTAACTAGATACTCTCCGTTCGTAATTTCAGCAAAATAAATTCCTTCTGGCAAATCAGCTATATCTATTCGATGCTGTTCAGTAAAAGCTTCTAATTTATTTTGAGAAATCAACTTACCTTCTGCATCTATAAATATTATAGTACTTTCTGTCTTTAGCTTTGGTATGCTAATGAGAATGTGAGTACTTGCAGGATTTGGACTCAAACCAGTATTCTCATCCGTAAGCACTATTGAAGCATCAATGTTTTCATCATTGTCATATCTAAAGTCAGCTTCCTCTTCACGATTAGATAAGAATAAAGAGTAATCCTCTGTCTCTCCACTAAAGTAATCTGCGCAAACCTCAGGATAAGCATAACGAGAGACACTTGCACGAAGCGCGACAGCCTCTTCTCCGAATAAATCCAAAGGTAGTTGAGCCTCTATCGGTTGATTATCAGATGTTTGGAGTATTAGTTCATTCGCATCAAAGAAATCTCCATCTCGATTTAAATCTGACCATACACTCCAATAAACTGTTTCGTTAGCTGCTGCACCACCAGCAGTTAAATTAATAGGAATGCTTAATGGCATAATTTCTTCTTCCTCTAATGTGATAACTGTATTCAAATTAATTGGGTTCTCACTGTAATCATGGTATCCCATTTGTGTCTCGTCCTCTGACAAAGTATTAGTCATATCCCCGATGCTAATAGCTTCAATGAAAAGCGCTGCATCTCCTCCGCCTGTGGTACAGTAAGTGGCTTGAGGCTCATCAACACGGATATCAAAAGTACGTGTGAAGACATCACCGCATAGATTTTCGGCTTCATAAGTTACCGTGTATTCTCCGATAGGGAAAAGGTCTCCGCTTTTTAATAATACAGTTTCAAGTTCTTCATTTTCATTCTCTATTTGAATGAAAGGACCTGTCTGACGTAAGTCTACACATGGACGCTCTACTAAAAAAGTTGTAGTTGTATTAGCAGGTAAAAGAGTCCATGTTCCGTCTGTATTGAAAGTAACAATCTGATCTTCAAGGATATTGATATTTTCATCAATTACTAAATTGCTGTAATTAAAAATATCATCATTAGACCAAGTGTAAAGCATACCTTCTTCTTCGTCAGTAGACACATTTAATCCTGTGCTAATTGGTGTTGTGCCAAATGGAATGTGACGAGATAGATAAGTATTTTCTTGACCGTCATTGATTGTTACTAAGTGTCCGTTTAATTCTTGCATTGCTGCAGTAGCTGCCTCTTCTTGTGTTAATGCTTCTTCACCTTTGTACAAGAAGTATTGGTGTCCATAAAATTCTCCGATGAAAATATAATTCTCATACTCCGTCGTTGGGCAGTATTCACAAACAGTAGAAACACTTGGTTTATTCCAGCGTACATCTGCGCTTAGTTCCTCTTCTTCTACGCAAGCTTCGATACGTCCAGCCATTGCATCCATAAAGATGCTTTGTTCAGTAATTGTAACATCGAATATACATTCTCCACGATTTCCATAATAATCAAAAGCAGTGTAGGTTACAGTTGTTGTTCCTAGAGGAAATTCTGAAGGCACGTCACTTGATAATTCATGAATTTCACAGTTGTCAGTGAAAGTAGGAACTAAATTAGGGATAGAAGACCCTTGTTGAGCCGTAATACTTTCTGGGCAATTTTCAGCTACAGGAGCATGCTCATCATGTACATTTACAGTTACATTATGCACTGTTACTAGACCATTTACATCTGTAATTGTAACAGGATGAATGACTTGCTCGCCAATTGGGTAACTAAAAGTACCATTGCCTACTACACTCGCGATACCACAGGCATCTGTTCCTTGTACATCAATTACAACTTGCGCCATGCAATCTGTATTGTAATCAAAAACTGTTTCAGTGCTACAACTACTTACAATTGGAGCTTCTTCGTCAGTTACAATTACTGTTTGGCTACAAGTCCCTACATTATTACTCTGATTGATTGCAGACCAAGTTAATACTGTTGTCCCTACAGGGAAAAAACTATCTGGGCCGTCACGTGTAATATCTGCGCTTCCGCAATCTTCAGATATAAGAAAAGGGGGTAAGGTAATTATGTCATTCCCACATTGTCCAGGGGCTGCACAGGTAACAATCGGCTGACGACAAAGTAACACCGGTGCACCCTCATTTACTGTAACAGTAAAACTACACATATCTGTTCCTACAGAATTGGTAGCTGTATAAGTTACAGTTGTCATTCCTAATGGAAATATATCCCCAGATACGTGGGTGGAATCTAATTCCGGGGAGTTACTACCTATGAGGGTAGGTGAAGTCCAAGTTGCAGGAGCACTACAATCTGCAAGAGAAGAAGAAACGATGACGTTATCAGGACAAGTAAGACTAGGTGGCGCAAACGCTACAGTTAGAGTTGAGATATCTTCGGAGAAACAAAGATCTCCTACTGTGTATTGTGTGTAAGTAATATTATAATCTCCCAATAATCCTTCAGGATTAAAGACACCTGTAGTGGCATCAATACAGTCTCCACAACTAGCAGTATATACACCTCCGCCCGAGTTGCCAGTTCCTTGAGGAACTACAGCTGGCTCGTCAATATCGAATACTGACCCGTCTACGATATTAGTTATAGGTATACCTGCTTGTGCAGAACCAGGATCAGGATTGAGAATAATATCAAAATTAGAAGCCGATCCGCTAAAGTTTTCTGCAATGATGATAATACGGTCACCTGCAGATAATGTTAGATTTGCATCTACGAGATTAGATGGACAGGACGGGTCATTAAAAGATGCACAGCCTGACGGAAATACAGCAAAATTACAGCTAATTTGATTCGCATTATCTCCTGCGGCATCACAAGGAGATACGCCATCGGGTATATTGAATATCGCTACGTCAATAAATCCCTCTGTTAAGTCTCCATTGATGTTGAGAGAAAGTAAACCTGGTGTAGAAATGTTTAAAATAACATATCCAGCACTATTGTTATTATTAGCTAGGCATGAAGATCCATCTACATCAAATACAGTAAAGGAAAAAGGACCTTGATCACCTCCACAAACTTCTGCTTGATTTAGCGCACATTGAGCAGACAGAGAAACTTGTGAAAAGAGGATTAATATTAAGATTGGGAGCAAAGATGAGAATATCTTTCTCAGTATGGTTGTATCTTTCATTTTTATTAAATTGGTGGAGGAAGTTACTTTTGAAACCTATCAGTAAACAGCCTCGTGTGTTTGTAATTTGTTTTTTAAAGAATAGTGTAACCTTGGTGGAAGCCGAATTTTTTGAAAAAATTATTCATGTAAGCAGAGTCTGCTCCCTGAGCCATGCTTGCTCCATCAAAAACAGCAGTAACTGTTTGTGTTTCTCTATCAAACGAACAATCTAGAAGTGGGCCATTCGCTATTGTTGGAGCTAACCAACGTCCGCACATTAAAGTAAAATCACTTTGTGTCCATGATTTTCCTTCTCTTAAAGAGAATTTCATGATGTAATTATTTTCTGCATCTTTAGAAGCGGTCACCTGTGCGATATCGTCGTTAATTAATACTGTTTCAATGTTTGACGATTGCACATAAGCAGAAGATTTGGTATTTGTAAAAGCTAAGACCAGAATGCTAAGGGCAAGTAATTTAATAGTACTCTTCATTGTTTAAAATGTTTAGATTGATATTTGTAGGATTATTATTTTAATAATTCCTAGACATAAAAATACCCGTGCTCTTTTCGGTCAATTGAAAAGAACGATTATTAGAAGGCAGACAATGTTGAAAGAATCAACAAGTCTATTGATGTATTATGAATTTAATGAAAGAGCAGCTTGCTGTTTTACTATTAACAGCTTAAAAAATTAATGAGAAAAGGAATTCAGGAAAGTTGTGATAAAATTTTAATAGTGTTTATTTCCTTTTCAATCTGTAATCGTTAGAAAATTTCTTATTATTTAATGGATAATGAAGTTTTGCATTGTTATTACCTTACAAATGTATAGTTAGATTCCTATTTATTTTATTACATTTTTTGAATATTGTCTTCTTTTTTTCTTTAAAAGTTGTTGTAAGTTTTTGATAATGAGTGGCTTGTGGATATTTTTTTGTGGAGGTTTTGTTGTTTTTTTATAGGCAAAATATACTTTCAATACCTTATTCTAGTTACTTTAGTATGAAAAATAAGCGCCTTTTCTCCTGTATTTAATAAACATTATCTCTGTGTTTTTGTCTTTATCTCCGTGAAATCAAAAATAAATATCCTCTGGCTAAAGCGCGATTTGCGTTTACATGACCATGATGCTTTGCAATCTGCTATTGAGGCAGAATTGCCGATTTTACTCCTGCATATCTTTGAGCCGTCTCTTATCAAACATCCGAATAGTGATGTCAGGCATTGGCGTTTTGTCATGCAGTCTATTGAGGATATGAATGTGCGTCTTCTTCCTCACAAAACTCAAGTTTATCATGCCTACGCGGAGGCAAGTGCCGCCTTTGAACAACTCTCTCAACTTTATGAAATAGACACCGTTTTTTCTCACCAAGAAATAGGTGTACAGTTAACTTATGACCGTGATATTTATTTGAAAAAATGGTTTAAAAGTCAAAATATAAAATGGAAAGAATCCCGTTTTAGCGGGATACTCCGAGGTGCTAAAAATCGGAAGGAATGGAAAAATCATTGGCAAACAATGATGTCTCAAGCTTTGGTCAATCCTGATTTGACTAAGATAACTGCTTTGCCTTCTGAGCCAGATTTATATATTTTTAAGAAATCATTTTTGCCTGCTGCATTTTTTGAAAAGGATGAAAATATGCAGGCAGGAGGGGAAACTTTGGCTTGGCGTTATCTGCGTGACTTTATTGATAATCGCCTTGATTATTACATGCAAAATATTTCTAAACCACTGACTGCCAGAAGAATGTGTAGTCGAATTTCGCCCTACTTAGCTTGGGGGAATTTGTCGATTAGGCAAGTGCGGCAGTTTAGTCTATCGAAAAAGGCGACAATTGGAAATAAGCGAAACTTAGAACAATTTCTCTCGCGTTTGGCATGGCGCGACCATTTTATCCAAAAATTGGAAAGTGATATGCGCTACGAAAAAGTGAATATTAACAAGGCTTTTGATAAGTTGGACCGAGAAATGAATATGGAATATTTCACCGCATGGAAAGAGGGCAGGACTGGTTTCCCGCTCATAGATGCCTGTATGCGCTGTGCGCAAAAAACAGGTTATCTCAATTTTAGAATGCGGGCAATGGTCACTTCTTTTGCGACGCATATTTTGTGGTTACCTTGGCAAGAAGTTTCACATCATTTATCGCAAATGTGGCTGGATTATGAGCCTGGCATTCACTACTCACAAATGCAAATGCAAGCCAGCACAACAGGTGTCAATACTATCCGTATCTACAACCCGACTCGCAACTCTGAGAAGCATGACCCGAATGGAGATTTTATAAAAATATGGGTGCCAGAACTCAAAAATCTGCCCGACGATTGCATCCATAGTCCTTCGGAAATGCCGCCACTGCAAGCTCAATTTTTAAAATTTGATTTGCAGCGAGATTATTATGCACCGATTATTGATTTTAAATCTGCGCGGAAACGGGCAAGTGATATTTTGTATGGGATAAAGAAGAGTAAGGAGTCTAAAGAATTTGGAAGGGATATTATTGCGCGATTGGTGGTGCCTGGGCGGCGGGAAGAATAAAAAAGCCACCTCGGACATAACATCCAAGGCAGCTAATTTTAGTTGAGCAAGTCATAATTCGTACTTCGTAACTCGTACTTCAAATTACTCCTCTTTCTTTGGCGCTTTTGGCGCAGCTTTCTTAGCAGGCGCAGCTTTTGGTGCTTCCACTTGCGCAGGAACAACCTTTGCTTTTCCTTCTTGCTGAACCAAACCTTCAGGCAAGCTCATGCCGCTTTGACCCAAAAAGTCATTCAATTGAGGCACCATGCCGTACAATCCTTTGACGAAATTACCGACGCCTTGACCGTTTCCGCTGTCGTAAACGACAACTTTATCGATATCGACATCCTTAATCGCATCCGTTTGGATTTTCGTCAATTCAGCTAGTTTATCCAACATCAAGTAGTTAATCGCACTTTGAGAGTCACCTCCCGCAGCATCCACCAATTTCTTGAAACCTTCGGCTTGCTTCTTTAATAACTCTTCCATACCACGCGCTTGCGCTGATAAATGAGCCAATGTTGCATCTGCTTCACCTTTTGCGATTTCACGTCTGCGCTCTGCTTCCGCTTGTGCGGCGATGACTGCTTTTTGACGCTGAATATCTGCTGCAACGATTTCGTCGGCTTGCTTCTTAGCTGCCTCCATTTTCGCACGTGCGACCTCCGCTAATTGCTGAGCGACATAAGCCTCTTCTAAGGCTTTTGCGGCAGCAACTTTACGTGCTGCGGTTGCTTTTCTTTCTGCTTCAGCAATTGCCATATCACGCTGGGCGTTGGAATTGGCAATGTTAATTGCGGACTCGTTTTTACCTTGTGTTGCTATTGCGTGTGCTTCTGCCTCACCGATTTCGGCTTTAGAGTTAGCACTTGCGACGCTAATACGCTGATTTTGCTGTGCTTCTGCTTCCCCAATCTCTGCAAGAGAGTTGGCTGCGGCTACGCTGGTACGTTGTTTCTGAGTTGCCTCTGCCTCACCGATTTCGGCGCGAGAGTTGGCATCAGATACCTTGATACGTTGGTCTTGCTGTGCTTCTGCCTCACCGATACTACCTGTACGCACTTCCTGTGCAACTTTTACACGTGCATCGTTGATTGCTTTTGCGGCAGCTTCCTTACCTAAGGCAGCGATATAGCCCGACTCATCTTGAATATCCGTTACGTTTACGTTGATAAGTTCCAAACCAATTTTGTGTAACTCATCACCTACATTACGGTAAACAGACTCTACGAATTTATCACGGTCTGTGTTCAATTCCTCAATGTCCATATTCGCAATTACCAAACGCATCTGTCCCATGATAATATCATGAGATAAAGAACTAATGTCTTGACGCTGCAAGCCCAAAAGACGTTCAGCTGCTGCTAACATTAAGTTTGGCTTGTTACTGATACCTACCGTAAACTGAGAAGGCACAGAGACACGGATATTTTGCTTAGAAAGCGCATCCTGCAAGTTGACATCAATACTCAATGGTGTTAAATCGAGGTATTGATAATCCTGGATGACGGGCCAGACAAAGGCGGCACCACCTGCGTAACATTTGGCGGAAGATTCTCCCCCCGTTTTACCATAAACGACTAAGATTTTGTCGGATGGACAGCGGCGAAAGCGGCTGACAAAAAAGGCAACGATTAAGAAAACAACGACGGCTCCAATGACCAGTCCTGTAATAAGAGTTACTGACATAATTGTTTTGTTTTTAGAAGGTTATGCGGCTTGTTTTCCGCGTTTTAATGGGTTTAATTTATATGAAGTTTAAAATTCATTTCTTTTTATCGGTTCAACAATAGCATACTCACTTTCCACATCCGTCACCAAAACAGTTTCTCCTGTCTTGATTTCCCTATCACCATTTGTTTTTGCTTTTAATTCGCGAGTTGCGCCTTTCACATTTATATGCACAATACCCTCTCCGTCCGCAGGAATACGTAGGTAAACTTTACCTTCTTGGTAAACAGCATCGGTCATTTCCCAATTCACGTTTTCCTCATTTTTCAATAGTAATTTGAAGATATAACTCAATAACCAGACTACGGCTGAACCAGCAATTATGCCTACAGCAATTGCTATCCAAGGATTTGGATTGGTTAGAAAGACTAATTTTATTACCCATGAAGTAGCAGAAATAAAAGTTAATCCACCTTTCAATATGCCCAATCCACCACCAGTCTCTATGTCTCCGTCACTTATATCAAAGTCCAAATCCAATCCCCCCAATAATGACAAGAGCATTAAAAGGATTAAAATTCCACCAGAAATAAGTGATATATATGTGAGATATGTGAGTATCATAATTTGGCTTTTAGTATTAAGTAACAGAATGTCTATTCCGCTTTTGTTTCCACAATATTCACATTTTCTTAAGACTTTTCTAATTTTTCCGATAAAACCAAGGAAAATTAAGATGAAGGTTAAATCTACTTATATTTCTGAAATCTACAATTGTCTATCGTTTAAAAATAGTAAATCTTACCCTTTACATTCAGCAGAAAAGTAAAATAATTTTCTGACTACATTTTTGTACTTTTAGTTTTCAAATGATACGTTTTTTCAAATATAGATTATGATTACATCATTAGACCAATTGGACTTCGA
>CAZQTE010000268.1:0-8321 GCA_964595615.1 uncultured Saprospiraceae bacterium | reverse complement strand
TAAAAGTTATTAGGGGCGGCGATGCTTCAGAAGGTTTACAAGGAACTTGGGTACATGAACGACTTGCTTTAAAGTTTGCAGCTTGGCTCTCTCCCAAATTTGAGTTGTGGGTATATGATACGATTATGCAAGTAATGCAATCTGATAGTATTTTGATTTCAGGAAAAGATAAAACTACCTATGAATGGCTACTTACTAAGTTTGCTGACAATGTTGATGAAATGCGTATTCTAATGAATTTATTTCCTGGTCAGCTACCAAAAAATATAAGACTTGATGAAGAGGAATAAAGCGTTTACACTATCTCTGAAAAAATATTTTTAGATGATAATTTTAAAATTCTAACCCTCTCAACTTTCCAAAATTCATCAATTTACTTGCCATGACAACTAATTTTTCCTATATTTGCCATGACAACTAAAATGAGTTGTCGCCTCAGCAATAATCAACTTTAAAAAGCAGCTTCCACCACCACACTTTAAGGAAGATTTTAGATGTTAGACTTTAGATATTAGATTAATTTCATCAAACTAACATAGCGAAATCTATCTTACAAGCTTGCTTTTCAAAATTACATTCTTTTCAAAGAATCAATAAAAAACAATTTCATGTCTACAGAAACTTTAGACCTTCCGAAATTATATAATACAGCAGGTGATTTCATGCCTATCAACGGTACAGATTACGTCGAATTATACGTTTCAAACGCAAAACAAGCGGCACACTTTTACAAATCTGCCATGGGTTTCAATTCTTATGCCTACAAAGGTTTGGAAACGGGTTCTCGTGATACAGAATCTTACGTTGTGGCACAAGACAAAATTCGTATTGTTTTGACTTCTCCTCTAAAAAGTGGAACAGACATCGGTCGTCACATCGACAAGCATGGTGACGGTGTTAAAGTTGTTGCTCTTTGGGTAGACGACGCGACTTACGCCTACAATACTGCGATTGAACGTGGCGGGAAACACTTTATGTCTCCGACTGTAGAGGAAGATGCAGATGGAAAAGTTGTCCGTTCGGGTATCTATACATACGGTGAGGTTGTGCATATTTTTGTAGAGCGCAAAGACTATAATGGTATTTTCTTGCCAGGTTATCAGAAATGGGAACACCACTACAAACCAGAAAGTGTTGGTTTGAAGTATGTAGACCACATGGTAGGAAATGTGCATTTGGGTAACATGAACAAATCCGTAGAATTTTACGAAAATGTCATGGGTTTCGCTCAAATTTTGTCTTTTGATGACAAAGACATTTCGACTGAATACACGGCTTTGATGTCAAAAGTAATGTCAAATGGCAATGGTCGTATCAAATTTCCAATTAATGAGCCAGCAGAAGGTTTGAAAAAATCTCAAGTGGATGAATATTTGGAATTTTACGAAGGAGAAGGCGTTCAGCACATAGCTGTGGCAACGGACGACATTGTGAGTACCGTTACACAATTGCGCGACCGTGGTATTGAATTTTTGAATATTCCAACGACTTACTACGAAGCTTTGGAATCACGCGTAGGTAAAATTGACGAAGACATTGAGTCTTTAGCAAAATTAGGAATTTTGGTGGACAGAGATGATGAAGGTTACTTACTTCAAATCTTCACTAAAACTATTCAGGCGCGCCCAACTATGTTCTTTGAAATCATTCAGAGAAAAGGAGCGACAAGTTTTGGAAAAGGAAATTTTAAGGCGCTTTTTGAAGCGATTGAGCGTGAGCAAGAGCTACGCGGAACACTGTAATTAGTTGGTGGTTGGTAGTTGGTGGTTGTTAGGACTGCGCTACCAACTACCAACCAACAACTACCAACTAAATGAAAGAAATAAATATTTTCAAACCCTATCTCGATGTCGAATTGCAGTACAAAGGCGGAAAATCTGCCAGCGAAATCGACACGGGAGGAAAACCTCTCTACAAACTCTCTTCTAACGAAAATATCTTAGGTTCTTCACCAAAAGCGATTGCTGAAGTCCGTAAGTATACCAAGACACTTAATATTTACCCTCCTAATAAGGACAACGATTTGCGGGCTGCTTTAGCTGATTTTTATGGTGAAGGGTTGAGTTCGGAGCATTTCATGGGTACACCGAGTGGTTCTGAGGCATTGGAGATTATCATCCGGGCATTTTTGGGAGAAGGATTGGAAGTAATTGTTTCTAATCCAGCATTCATGCCTTACATCATGTTTTCTAAAAAACAAGGTGGGAAAGTGATTGATATTCCATTGTTGGCACCGGATTATGCCTTGAATGTCGATGAAATGTTGGCAGCGGTGACAGATAAAACGCGTTTGATATTTTTGACTTCGCCTAATAATCCGACGGGCAGTTACATTCCAAAAGCAGATTTAGACCGTTTGATTTATGGTTTGCCAGACCATGTTGTCGTGGTTTATGATGAAGTTTACTATCAATATGCAGATGCGCCAGATTTTACGACGGCATTGCCTTACATCAAAGAAGGGAAAAATGTGATTGGTTTGAATAGCTTTTCTAAAGCTTATGGCTTGGCGGGTATGCGCATCGGTTACGCCTACTCTACTCCGCGTATCATCAAGTACATTTCACAGTTATACAAACCATTTTTGTTAAATACTTTGGCTCATAAAGCGGCAATTGCAGCTTTGGGCGATACGGCATTTATCGAAAAAACAGTAAAAACTGTTCATAGAGAAAAAGCCTATTTGTATAAGGAACTGGACAAATTACCTATCAAATACTGGAAAACACAAGGAAATTTCATTCTTATGAAGCCGGAAATGAATGATTTGGAATTTGAAGAAAAAATGCAAAAAGAAGGAGTGATGGTACGTCCAGTTGCGGGCTTTGGTGCGCCAGGCTGTGTGCGGGTGACGATTGGGCATCGCAAATCGAGTAAGGCTTTTATTGCGGGCTTGAAAATTGTTTTGAATAGTTAGGTAACGATGAAATAAGAAGTTGTTAGTTGGTACTCTTCCAACTAACAACTTCCAATCATCAACTATAGACTTATTTATATTCTTCCAAAATATCTTTAAAAAATGCCTTTTCTGATTCCACGATTTTACTTTTCACCATTTCTCTCAGCATTTTATCTTTTCTAAAATCTTCTACTTCCAAACTGCGTCCAAGTTTTTCTTCTTTTTGGTCAATGACAACCTTAACTAGAGGACTATCTCTCAAATCAGCAATAGCTTTATCTGTGATATCTGGCTTTTTGCTAACCAATTCTTTTATCCGCTGATTGATTTTTGTTGATTTTTCGCGTTTCAATTGTTGAAGACGCTTTTTCTTTTCCTCCTCAGACTGTTTTGCGGCGTTTTGCTCCATTTTCTTACGGTCTGCCTCCTCTTTTTCGTCCGTATAGCCTTCTTTCAATGCTTGGACAAAATATCCTGCCGTATTGCTTTTTATCTGTTGATTGTACTTCGCGCGATTGGTGACCCGCACTGCTTGCGCAATTTGTTCCTCATTATAATCATCTAAAAGGCGTAAAAAAGAAGACGGCGTTACCCCAAATCGCTTGACTACATCATTATGAAATAGTTCAAAAATACGGTCTTTGTCCGACACATCATGTGCAATATTATCAGGTTTCGTATGTTTATAATCCTTCACTTCACCTCTCGCTTCTGCTAATTCTTTTTGTCGCTTCGCTTTAAATCGAAACATCAATGAAGTCACTCTTCTCCCCTCTTTGATTTTTTCGACATCCGTTATCGTCAAATCTGTATGCTTGTTAATTTCTTTAATCGCAGGTTTGACCACCCAACGATAAAAATCTCCAAAAGCCTTATATTTATCAGATACTTCAAACATTATCTTCATTTCTTCCACCTTCAACTTTCGATGCCCGATAGACTCATATTGCTTCAGTAATTCATAAACTCGCACTGGATAAACATTCAGTTTGATAATATTCTGCAAATCATAAGTCGTGAAATTCTTCTGCAATTCGAGTAAGAATGGACGCATTTCCTGCTCTACGGTTACGTCGATGTATTCCTGATTTTCTTGTGTTTGTCTTTGTCCTTCTTGCAAATAATCAATCTTTCTAAGAATGTGGTATTGCTGCTCACGCGTCGCTCCCTCTTTTTCATAACTGACGAAAAAAGATTTTCCCATTAGACTCTGTGCTGCGGTACGTAACAAGGCGTAAGAGTCACCTGATTTTAGACCAAAGGTTTTAATAACATCTCTGTACCAAATTCGGTAAGAATGAAAATCTTCATCATCTCTCCTTATCTGTGATAAAACAGAAAGGAAAAAGCGCGTTTCCCAAATATCAAATTTATATCTTGACTCGATAAGGTTATTGGACTTTTTAATCAGTACAATACCTTTGTTGGTCTTCTTTTTCTTTTTCATGCTTTTTTCGGTTTTGAATTTAGAATGCATCTCTAAAATCCAATAGCAAAATGTGTTTTCTCAGAGCATTTTTCTAAGTATGAGAGATTTGGAACAAACTAAGAGCAATTTGCGACTATCTCTCAACTATGAGAAAAATGGAAGAGAGAGCGTAATGAATTCTCTTAAAAAAGAGAAATTTGGAACGAAATATCTATTAATCAACTAATCAAGTCCAAATATGAGAAAAAAAGAACGAAAAAAGAGAATATTAGAACAATATTCTTTCCGTTTCTCTCATCTTTCATTCCAAATCTCTCGTCGTTTCCAAACTACTCATACTTAGTTCTATTTTTCTCATATATGTTTCCGGATTACTCTTAGTTTTTTCTAAATCTCTCATAGTTTTTTCCATATTCCTCATAATTAAATGCTGAGAGTCCCATATTTATTGACTCTCAGCCTGCGTAAAAGATTCTAAAAATATTAAAAATAAAAAAACAACAAAAGAGAAGATTAAAAATTTGATGTTGTTGATTCTTTTTTAATTCTTTATTTTTTAAAACTAAACGACCTAGAAGGACATCAAATAACTGCTTATAAAGCAAAATAAGCCGATTTAAAAGCTTTTTCGATAAAAAACTTGGGATAAGCTATCTTTTGGCATTTAGTCTCTTAGCATGTTTAAAATGATACTAAGATGTATTGATACCATAAAAAAGGCTACTAACATTTTAAGAATTTACTAAAAAAGAGAAATTTGGAATAAAAAACTTCGTTTAGCTCATTCTTGTTCTAAATCTCTCTTTTTTCCTTTTTTCTTAGTTTTTTATCGAAAAGCGTGAAATTGTATTAGCCTGAGTATTTTTGTATTCCAATTCGGAATATTTGAAACTGTGAAAGGCATTTCAAACTGTAGAATTATTTCATTCAATATTGCTACCTAATAGTAAATATACAACTTTTTAGTGAGATTATATTTTATATTTTTTGTTCTTAATCAGTGTGATAAAATTGAATTTTTTGAAGAATTAAATTTTCAATTTTTGTTAATTTTTAATTCTGTAAATAAAGCTATTTATAAGTTTTATTATATTTTTTAACATTTTAAAAGTCGACAATTATCATTTTTTTTCGATGAAAAAATTAATTTATTTATTAAAAACTACTTAAATCCATTACTCAATTGTTGATAAATTTCCTTTTTTGCAAGAAAAAATGTTAGCTAAAATTATTCTTTTTTCTCTTTGGTATCTTTATGATTTTTGAATTGAATATTTTAGCTGTAATATTTTTTCAGATTGTTTTATTTGATTTTTCTGTATCTTTTTATTTGATGAAAAAATTTGTATATTTGGATTTTTTCTCATTCCTGTATGTTTGTAAAGTACTGTCAATCAATAAATTATAAATTTGTACATTAATTCAAAAATACGAAAATATAATTTTGTATTGTGATTTATTCTTCTTTTTTGAATTAATGTACAAAAATACATTTAGGAGTAGCTTTGCGTATTTATTAAGAATAAATGTACATTAATTCAGAAATACATTATTAAAATAGATTTTGTACAAAAATTCAATTGTATTTAAATTTGTTAATTCAAAAATTCAATTGTACTTTTGTGAAAACGAATTAAAATACAAATGTATTAGTGAATAATTGTATTTTAGTATTTATGATTAAAAATACATTTGTATTAAAACTCATAAATACAAATACACAAAAATACAATTGTGAAAATGTATTTTAATTCAAAAGAACAAACGTACTTTCAAACAAAAATACAAACGTACACATGGCATTTATCATTACAGTTGCAAATGCAAAAGGAGGAGTAGGGAAGAGCACAGTTGCTTACGGACTCGCCTGTTACTACGCAAGAAGAGGCGCCTCAGTAGCTATTCTTGATGAGGATATCCAACAAACTATTACGGATAACATTCAATCTTGGGAAGACAATGATGTCGAAGTTCCGATTACATTGCTGAAAAAAGAGAAAATTGGAAGTTATGAAGCCTTAGCCGAGTCTGAAGAATATGACTTGATTTTTGTGGATACGCCACCAGTTTTGACTACTCAATTGGAAGGAATCTATGATATTTCAGATATGGTCTTGATTCCAATCAAACCTTCTACCTCAGATTATAACTCTTTGATGCGCTCGATTGATACCTTAAAAGGGGCTATGAATCGTAATAAAGACATGATGACGGCAATTGTTATCAATATGGCGGTAAAGAGTAGTACTGTCCAAGATAGTTTCCGAGAAGCTTTTAAAGCGGAGGAACGCATTAAGGTCTTAGATGCTGAATTGGCAAATCGAGTGGTTCATACCAAATACATCTTGGATACTTACACACTTTTTGAGACAAGCGATAAAGCAGCAAAAGCAGAAATGTCGGCATTGGGAGATGAAATTTATTACTTATTGACCTTGTAAGACAGATTAGAGCAACTTTAAGCTATTCTATTAATAAAAACAGCACGGAGGAAGAGAAACTATCACATACTTTAAAAACGAATCAAAATGGCAGATATGAAAGGTGGATTGGATTTTACAAAATTAAAGGCAAGGAAGAAAGCAAGCAATACAGAACCTGCTAAACGGGTCATGTACAAAGAAGTGCAAGAGGTTGAAAAAACTGCTGAGACAACAAGAGTCGTTGAAATAGAGCAGCCAAAAGCTAAGAAGCCAGCTAAAGTCAAAAAAGTTAAAGTACCGGCGAAAGTAGGACGTAAATCTTGGAAAACAGAAGGCACTGATTACGTCAGAATGGCTTTTGACACACCGATTGAGACAAAACAGAAATTAAAGGAACTTTTAGCAGTGAAATTTTTTGGAAAATATATTTCTCAGGATGAAATGATTAATGCTGCTCTAAACGAATTCATCAAAAAGCATACAAAATAAAAAAGTGCGAAGGATAAATCCGCCGCACCGACACAGTGCAGAAGCACTGTTTTCATGCGAACATACGTCTTTAAGATAACTGGTAAAAAATAACCTACCTATTCTCTGACTAGTCATGTGACTCGCTTATATTTATTAGATAACTGAATTTTTGACTGAAAGAGGTGTATTTGCTCAAGTCAATTCTCCTGAGAATTAAAGCTGGAGAGATGTGAGAAGTTCTTGTTCTATAATGCAATTATATTGTTTTAGAGATAATGTTGTTTTTTCTCTTTTTTAAAATTGTGACAGAGCAAATATGTAACATCAGTGTTTTTAGTTGTCCTTAGTCTCAAAAGTAGATTTATCAGATAAAAATTAGCATATTTGTACCATTGGCGATGTGATTTTGAGAAAGTAGAGGGGCTAAATGTAGCGTTTTTTAGAGTGAAGAGATTTTATGAAAAAATACCTCAAATACCTGCTGAACGATATAGAATCAGCTAAGAAAAATAGACCGCCAACACCCAAACAGACAGAAAACATTTCAGAAATGTTTAGAGGTCCTGAGGAATATATGAACTCGCCTCTACAGAATATGTGTGACTGGTTTGGCTTGGATGCACGGGCATTTCCCCCAGCAGAACGCTGGAATGAGGAAGAAATGTCGATTGTTGTGAATGCAATGACAGAACTGTGGGATGTCTATAATTATGAACCCGCCTTTCCCGAAGGTGTGGGTACGGAATTAAAATATAAATTATTTGTAAAAGTATTAACCGAACCCGTTCCCTGGCTTAGTTCTGGTCTGATTACTATCGATTTTTGTGATTCTGATGTGAATTCTTGCGCATTGGAAGAGTTTTGTATTTGCCGTGAAATCGTAGATTTTGTTGATGAATTACCGCATAAAGATGAAATTATCATCGCTGAACCAACTCGAAAAGTAGAAGTTAGTGCGAGTATGCAACGTTATCATGAACAACTGCTGAGTGACTTAAATGTGGCTTTGCAAAATCTGCCGAATCATGATGAAGATGAATTTGAGGATGATTTTGATGAGGAAGAAGAGGATCATTATGATTTTTTCGATAAAAATTAT
>CAZQTE010000267.1:1634-8326 GCA_964595615.1 uncultured Saprospiraceae bacterium | reverse complement strand
TTTGTTATGAAATAAAACTTAGTTTTTTCTTTCGGAGCGCAAAGGTAAATGCTTTCATTGGAATATCAAAGGTTTATTTAAGTTTATTTTAAATTTGTTTTGAGATTAATTTCTCATATTTGCATTACTACAATTAATCTATTCACTTCATTATAGTATTGAGCATATCTTAAAATGATAACATTTAAAATATATAACTTTACTTTTTCAATAGATGCAAATAAAATTTGGAAATTAACAAAGAATTATTACTGTTAGCCTTAAAAAAGGTTAAGTAATCAGGATTTTTTTTAAAATAAGGCGAAAGACATAGCTCATCAGGAAGAGCACCGACTTTCAGGTCGGAGGTAGCAGGTTCGAGTCCTGCTGTCTTTCCAACTCAAATAAATTAAAGAAACGGTGAAAGGTATAGCTTAATGGTAAGAGCAGTTTTTGGCTAATAATCAGCAGGTGCGGGTTCGAGTCCCGCTGCCTTTCCCTTTATTTGAATAGTACACATTCAAAATCATGGACAATCAAACTCCATTTACTACAGAAGAAAAAGAAAAATGCCTTTCCGTTTTACGGAAATTGGCACGAAATCCAGATTTAGCAAATGAGGAGTTAGAAATGAAAACTTTAATTGCTAAAATTTATAAAAAAGCTCGCCGTAATAAAAGGAATGCTTCCCAAAAGGCAGTAAAAGCAAATGATTTTCAAAAGAAAAGCAAAGCATTCATCTTTCAGACAAACGATGAAAGAAATGAGATATCAGAACGCTTGTTAGAACAAGAACATAAAAATAACAGCTTACAAGAGTTACAAAAATCAAAAGACTGTTACATCTGCAAAAAATCGCACAAAGTTGCTCATTATTTCTACCACGAGCTATGTCCTACATGTGCAGAATTTAATCTTCTAAAACGAAATCAGACGTCAGATTTAATCGGGCGGATTGCTTTATTAACAGGTGGGCGTAAGAAAATTGGTCTTGCCATTGGCTTAAAATTATTACGTGCAGGTGCAGAACTGATTATCACTACTCGTTTTCCTAATAATGCTTGGCTCAATTATTCAAAAGAAAAAGACTTTTCTACATGGAAAAATAGATTACATATCTATGGTCTTGATTTAAGAAACAGTCCTGGTATTGAACAATTTACTGATACTCTAAACGATACGTTCTCTCACTTAGATATTATCATAAACAATGCTGCACAGACAGTAAAACGTCCAGCTATTTTCTATCAACATTTGTTAGCAGTAGAAGAACATAATTATCTATTAGAAGCTGAAAAAGCAAATACAAACTTAATTCAATCGGATGTCAATTTTCCACAAGGACAGTTCGATAAAGATAGGCAACAAGTAGATTTGCGCGTTGATAATAGTTGGGTTACCAAATTGGAGGAAGTAACAACTTTAGAACTTTTAGAAGTTCAACTGGTAAATTCTATTGCTCCATTTTTACTCAATAGCAGGCTCAAAGGAATGCTTGAAAAATCAATGTTTAAGCGAAAATTTATCGTGAACGTTTCTGCTGTCGAAGGTCAATTTGAAAGGACTTACAAGTCGTCTTTTCATCCGCACACGAATATGGCAAAGGCTGCATTGAATATGATGACCCGAACCTCTGCACAAGATTATGCAAAGAGCAATATTTATATGACAAGTGTCGATACGGGTTGGATTACAGATGAAAATCCTCATCCAAAAAAGGAAAGGATGCGCAATCGAGGATTTGTACCTCCATTAGATTTAATCGACGGTGCAGCACGTGTTCTTGCTCCTATTTTTGAAGGACTAAATGATGAGAAAGAACCATATTTTGGTGTATTTCTCAAAGATTATTTTGTGACAAAATGGTAAATAAAAAGAATAAAAGATAATGAAAAAAAAGATAACTTTATTTTGTCCTGTAAAAGAAGTAGCAGAACAATTACCTTTTGAATACGCAGAAATAGACCCATTATTACAATATTTAGCAGCCAACAATCAAACTGACAAAGAGACCACTTTTACACGTGGTACTATAACAAATTCTGGCAAATTAGACTGTTGCAAACAAAATTTAGGTGCCGCGGGTGCCAGTCTATTAACAGAAGTTTTAAAGTACAATACAAATATTAGGAGTATTCTTTTAGGAACAGGTGGCATAGGAAATGAAGGTGCAAAAAGTGTAGGAGATTTACTGCGTAAAAATAAGAGTATCCGAACCGTTTATTTAGGTTGTAACCTAATTGAAGCCGAAGGTGTAATAGCTTTGGCAGAAAGTCTGGAAGAAAATGAAGCAGTTCGCTCTTTATGGTTAAAACGAAACCCAATAGGCGAAAAAGGTGCAATAGCCATTGCTAACTTATTGAAGAAAAATAGAAATATTCGAACTTTAGACTTAGTAAATACAGGTATTGGTTATAGAGGACTTAAGGTGATTATTGACACTTTAATTGAGGAAAAATATCCAATCGAACGCTTCTACGTCGGAGGAAATAATTTAGGTGCAAAAGAGGCTGTATTGTTAGCTTTATTAATACAAAAAAGATATTGTTTAGAAGAATTACTCTTAAGCGTCAATGACTTAAGAGATACAGGTGTTTCTTTCTTAGCCAAAGCATTGGAAGGAAAATGTGGATTAAAAAATCTGGGATTAGGGAGTAATGGAATGGATGAAAAAGCTTGTGTTCAATTATTTGAATCTTTGGAAAAAAATAACTCTTTGAAACGCTTAGATTTAGGAGTAGCTCCTTCTTCTTTTGTATTAAAAGGAAAGGAAAATAAAATTGAAAAAACCTCAGGTGAAGCTATTGCCAAATACTTTAAGACTAATAAGTCTTTGCAGTATTTAAATCTGAAAGGAAATAAAATTCCTTACTGGACTTTACGAGAAATAAAAGAAGCGTTGACAAAGAATACAAATATGAAACAGCTTCGTTTAGGTAAGGGGCATTCTAGGATAATAAAAAGAGAAATTAGTGAGATGTTGAGTAAAAATAAGATAACTGAGTTACATAAGTTACACGAAGATGTAAAAGATATTATTTCTGTTTACAGATAAGGAGGAAAATATGTAAGTTGTAGCTGTATCCATTAGTATTTCTAATCCAATATCAACAAAAAATCCCAACAAACACAAGGTCTGCTGGGATTTTTATATATCCTAAAAAAACTAAGACTAAGCGTTTACTTCGCCTTTAGCTTTTTCGATTACTGCTTTCGCAACACCATTTGGTGCTGGTGCGTAGTGGCTGAACTCCATAGAAGAGTTGGCACGACCTGAAGTAATCGTACGTAAGTCAGTTACGTAACCAAACATTTCAGATAATGGCACATCTGCAGAAATCTGAACAGCTCCACCTGAACGTGGCTCTTGTCCTTTCATCAATCCACGACGACGGTTTAAGTCACCAATTACAGAACCTGTATATTCTTCTGGAGAAGTAATCTCCACTTTCATAATTGGCTCCATTAATTGTGGCTTACATCTCGCAGCTGCTGCTTTGAAACCTTCTTTTGCACACAATTCGAAGGCAATTGGCTTACTATCCACCGCGTGCATAGACCCGTCAAAAACGCGTACTTTCATGCTCTCGATATTGTATCCTGCCAATACACCGTTTTTCATCATTGATGTGAAACCGTCACGGATTGGTTTTTGATAGTTTTTATCAATCGAACCACCAACGATGTTCCACTCAAATTGTAATTTTGTCTTACCAGCTTTGAAGTCATCACTGTCTAAGAATTCTTGGTCGGCTGGGCCTAATTCGAATTCCATGTCTGCGAATAAACCAGAACCACCTGATTGTTTTTTCAAACGCTCACGGTGTGATACTGTCGCATTCAATGCCTCTTTGTAAGATACTTGTGGTGCTCCTTGAGTACATTCTACCTTAAATTCACGCTTCAAACGGTCCAAGATAATCTCTAAGTGCAACTCACCCATACCGCTAATTACGGTTTGGTTAGTTTCTTCGTCATATCTAACAGTGAAAGTTGGGTCCTCCTCAGCTAATTTAGCTAAAGCCATACCTAACTTGTCCATGTCTTTTTGTGAGTTTGGCTCTACTGCTACACCGATTACTGGGTCAGGGAATACCATTGACTCCAATACGATAGGGCTACCTTGTTCGTAGATAGTATCACCTGTACGTAAGTCTTTGAAACCTACACCTGCTGCAATATCTCCAGCTTCAACACCTTCAATAGCGTTTTGCTTGTTAGAGTGCATTTGGTATAGACGAGAGATACGCTCTTTCTTACCTGTACGTGCATTCACGATGTAAGAACCTGCATCCAACTTACCAGAGTAAGTACGGAAGAATGCCAAACGACCTACGAATGGGTCAGTAGCAATCTTAAATACTAATGCTGTAAATGGTTCAGATGCGTCTGCTTTACGGTGAATTTCTTCTTCCGTGTCAGGGTTAGTTCCAGTTACACCACCAATATCAACTGGTGAAGGTAAGTAAGCACATACTGCATCTAGCACGGCTTGTACACCTTTGTTTTTAAAGGCAGAACCACACATCATTGGAACGAATTTCGCGTCCATTACTGCTTGACGAACTGCTGCACGCATTTCCTCTTCAGTGATGCTGTCTGGGTCTTCGAAGAATTTCTCCATC
This sequence comes from uncultured Saprospiraceae bacterium, assembly GCA_964595615.1. Taxonomy (GTDB): domain Bacteria; phylum Bacteroidota; class Bacteroidia; order Chitinophagales; family Saprospiraceae; genus JAHDCG01. Next base: position 3,722 of record CAZQTE010000267.1, on the reverse strand, counting down.
AAAGAATCATCATATTCAGCAACAACTTCCAACAACTTCTCTCTCCACTCTGCCACTGTGTCTACTAAATCTTCTGGAATTGGAATTTCTTCGTAAGTCATTCCCATATCGTGCTCATTCCACACGATAGCTTTGTTCAAAATAAGGTCTACTACACCTTTGAACGTTTCTTCTGCACCGATTGGCACTTGAAGAGGAATTGCTAAAGTTCCTAATTTCTCGTATACGTCATTTACAACGTTAAAGAAATCAGCACCTGAACGGTCCATTTTGTTAACGAAACCGATACGTGGTACTTTATAGTTGTCTGCTAAGCGCCAGTTAGTCTCAGATTGAGGCTCTACACCAGATACTGCACAGAACAAAAACACCAAACCATCTAATACACGTAAAGAACGGTTTACCTCTACTGTAAAATCAACGTGCCCTGGAGTATCGATGATGTTCATCGGATAGTTCTGGTCTTTCCACTTCCAGTTAGTTTTTGTTGCAGCTGATGTGATAGTGATACCACGCTCTTGCTCTTGTTCCATCCAGTCCATCGTGGCAGCGCCATCGTGAACTTCACCGATTTTGTGGCTCATACCTGTATAGTAGAGTACACGTTCAGTGGTAGTGGTCTTCCCTGCATCAATGTGTGCAGCGATACCGATATTACGAGTAAATTTTAAATCTGTTGCCATAATAACTTCTCGGTAGAGATTTTAATCGTTATTGGAAAATATATGAAAATGGTTTGGCAGTTCGTTTCGTATGTTATGTTGTTGATTATATCAGTACTTAATTATTTACCAGATGACTCGGAGTCATCTGGTAAATATAACTGATGTAGTCAAAACTAAACGCGGAAGTGAGCGAATGCACGGTTAGATTCAGCCATTTTGTGCGTATCTTCTTTACGCTTCACAGCTGCACCTTCACCTTTAGAAGCTGCTATCAATTCTGCTGCCATCTTTTCAGCCATACCTTTACCGCTGCGTTGACGTGCAAATTTGATTAGCCACTTCATTCCGATAGAAATTTTACGCTTAGCGCGGATTTCTGTTGGAATTTGGAAAGTCGCACCACCTACACGGCGTGAACGCACTTCCACTTGAGGCATTGCGTTATTCAAAGCTTTTTTCCACACTTGGTGTGGGTCTTGCTTTGTGCGCTCTTGGATTTTGTCGCACGCATCGTAAAAGATAGTGAAAGCAGCAGATTTTTTACCGCTGTACATCATCATGTTTACGAAAGTCGTGACCAAAGTGTCGCCGAAGCGAGGGTCCGGGGCAATTACCCGCGGTTTTGGTTTTCTTTTCCTCATCTTGGTTGATTTGTACGAGAATTTGGATAAGATGTTAGATTTTAGACATTAGATTTTAGACTTTTTATTAAAAAAATAAAATCAACCTGTCTAATCTCTCACATTCTCCACATCTCACATTTTTTTTGTTTCAGAAAGAGGTTAACATTTTTTTGCTAACTTAACTGTTTGTTTACTGGTCACACCTTTTTCTCTTCAATGTCGAAACTACAACCGTAATCCTACATAGACATTTACTAAAGGCTGTGAAAAAGTTTACTTCTTAGGACGCTTAGTACCATACTTAGAACGAGATTGGCGACGATCGTTAACTCCTGCGGTATCTAATGCACCACGAACGACAGTATAACGAACACCTGGCAAGTCTTTTACACGACCACCACGTACCAATACGATTGAGTGTTCCTGCAAGTTGTGTCCCTCACCTGGGATATAGCAGATAACCTCGATTCCGTTGGTTAAGCGTACTTTAGCAACTTTACGTAAGGCAGAGTTAGGCTTCTTCGGCGTTGTTGTATATACACGTGTACATACGCCACGACGCTGAGGACAAGCATCCAATGCACGAGATTTTGACTTCTCGACGATTTTCTTTCTTCCTTTACGTACCAGCTGATTAATAGTAGGCATAAATGAAAATTTCTTGATTAATTTCTATTGAGGATTTTACTCCCCTTTTCTGTAATTGCTTATGTTTTTTGCTATATAATTTTTTCAAAATGTATAGCTATTCCATAAGCGGCTGCAAAGGTACGCTTTTTTCTTGGAATGGCAAAGATAAT
>CAZQTE010000267.1:0-1534 GCA_964595615.1 uncultured Saprospiraceae bacterium | reverse complement strand
TTTCCATAACAGTCGCAAAAACGTCTGTTAATACTCAAGATTAGTTTTAATTTCACGTTACGAATACTCATTCAAAAAAATAATCAAAATGAAAAAATTAATACTGGGACTTTTCGTCCTTACGCTTTTTGCTTGTAATCAAGAACCTAAAGTAGAATACACTGTATTTTCGGGAAAGGTAGAAAATCCGACTGCTGATAAAGTGCTTTTGGAAGGTCAAGGAATGAAGAAAGAAATTGCCTTACAAGCGGACGGAACGTTTGTGGATTCTATGGAAACTGCAAAAAGTGGTTTTTATACTTTTTCAATGGGTCGTGCACAAACGGATATGTTTTTGAAAGCAGGTACAAATTTATCAGTGGATTTGAATGCGAGAAACTTTGGTGGCACTTTAAAATATACTGGTGGTACTGCTGTTGAAAATAATTATTTGGCGGCTAAAACGCTGAATGTGAAGAATATGCAAGGGAATTATCGTAATCTATTTACATTGGATGAAGCTGCTTTTAAAGAAAAACTACAAGGAATTAAATCGAGTAATGAAACTGCTTTGCAGGCATTAGAAGGAGCTGATACAGATTTTGTAAAGACCGAAATGGAGAATTTGAAGTATGATTATTATGCGCCAATGACGGATTACGAGGGGATGCGTAAACGTGTAACGAAAGATGAAAGCTTTAAGGCTTCAGAAGACTTTTTGCCTGCGGAATTGAAGAATATTCAGTACGATAATTTGGAGGTTTATAATTCTTCTGCTTCTTATCGAAATATGGCTTTTGGTAGTATTTTGACACCGATTTTTGAAAATTTAGAAGACTTTAGTTCCTTGAAAGCGGCGGATTTAAACGCGATTGAGGCAATTAAAATTCCTGAATTGAAGGCACAAGTTGTGGAATATTTAGCGAAAATGGTTTTGTCTCCTTCTAATCCAAATCTGACCGAATTGTTCAATTTTTTCAAAGCCAATACAACGGATGGAGTTTTGATTGCTGATATTACTGCTAATTATGACCAAATGAAGAATTTGATGAAGGGGAAACCCTCTCCTACTTTTACGGCTTATGAAAATCATGCAGGCGGTGTGACTTCTTTATCTGACCTGAAAGGAAAATATGTTTACATTGATGTGTGGGCGACTTGGTGTGGACCTTGTAAGCGTGAAATTCCGTCTTTAAAGAAAGTTGAAAAGGATTTTCATGGAAAAAATATCGCTTTTGTAAGTACTTCGATTGATGTAGCTACAGCGCACGATAAATGGGCCGATATGGTAAAGGATGAAGAATTGGGTGGTATTCAATTAATTGCGGACAAGGACTGGAAATCACAGTTTGTCCAAGATTATGGTATTCAGGGTATTCCGCGTTTTATTTTAGTAGATCCAGAAGGAAATATCGTGAATGCAGATGCGCCGCGTCCATCTAGTCCTAAATTGGTGGACTTGTTAGAGTCTTTGGATATTTAGGAACGGAGTAACAATAATAGACTTTATTCTAAAATATTTTGTAAGTATTCAAACATGCTTTTTTCCGTCACT
>CAZQTE010000266.1:0-8373 GCA_964595615.1 uncultured Saprospiraceae bacterium | reverse complement strand
TTATACAATAGACAATAATCAATAGACATTAGAAAATTTTCCTTAATTTCGCGCCCAATTCCAAAAAATTGGAACTAATCAAAGATTTTCCAAGTATAATATAGACAGTCCAAAGGCAACGCGCCCAGAGACGAAATTATACAATATACAATAATCAATAGACATTCAGAAATGTACAACCCGCGCGAAATCGAAAAAAAGTGGCGTAAGTATTGGAATGAAAACCAAACTTACAAGGTCTCCAATGATAGTGACAAACCGAAATATTATGTCTTAGACATGTTCCCTTACCCAAGTGGTGCGGGTTTGCACGTTGGTCACCCGCTGGGCTATATCGCTTCTGACATTTTCTCTCGTTACAAGCGTATGACTGGTTTTAATGTCTTGCACCCAATGGGCTATGATGCCTTTGGTTTGCCAGCAGAGCAATACGCCATTCAAACGGGTGTCCACCCTGCCAAGTCTACCGCAGAAAACATTGCACGTTACCGCGAGCAATTAGACAATATTGGGTTTAGTTTTGATTGGAGTCGTGAGGTGCAAACTTCTAATCCAGAATACTACAAATGGACACAATGGATTTTCCTCCAGTTGTTCAATCACTGGTATGATACAGATGCAAATAAAGCGCGTCCAATAGAGGAATTAGAAGCTATGCTACACAAAGACGGCACATTGAATGTCAATGCGGCTTGTGGAGAAGAAATGCGTTTTGCGGCGGCAGATTGGCGTAATAAGTCGGCGAAAGAGAAAGCGGATACTTTGATGAATTACCGCTTGGCTTATCGTACAGAGACCTTTGTAAACTGGTGTGAGGAATTAGGGACAGTATTGGCAAATGACGAGGTAAAAGACGGTGTGAGTGAGCGTGGAGGTTTCCCAGTGGAGCGTCGTCCGATGTTGCAATGGTCTTTAAGGATTACAGCTTATGCTGACCGTTTATTGAATGATATGCAGTCTTTGGAATGGTCAGAGTCGATGAAAAAAATGCAATCTAATTGGATTGGTAAAAGCATCGGTGCACAGGTATTCTTTGATATTAAAGACCACAAAGAAAAAATTGAAGTCTTTACAACGCGTCCTGATACTATTTTTGGAGCGACATATATGGTGCTTGCACCAGAACATGATTTGGTAGACATCATCACAACTGCCGAGCAACGTAGCGCAATTGACACTTACTTAGAGTATGTAAAATCTCGTAGCGAGCGCGAACGCCAAAGTGATGTCAAAGCCGTGACTGGTGAGTTTACTGGAGCATACGCGATAAACCCATTGACGAAAACAGCAGTTCCAGTTTATATTGGAGAGTATGTATTGAAAGATTACGGAACGGGTGCTATCATGGCTGTGCCAAGCGATGATGACCGTGATAATAAGTTTGCAGATAAATTTGGTTTGGAAATCATTGATGTTATTGACAAATCAAAATACCCTGGTGCGACACGTAGCGACAAAGTCGGTGTGATGATTAACTCTGGCTTTTTGGACGGAATGGAAGTTCCAGACGCGATACGCGCTGCTATTGCCAAATTAGAAAGCATGGCAATTGGTAAAGAACAAGTTACTTTCCGTTTACGTGATGCGATTTATAGTCGTCAACGTTATTGGGGAGAGCCATTCCCGATTGAGTATGATGCGGAAGGAATAGCGCATGGTGTAGATGTTTCTGACTTACCAGTTGAGTTGCCAGAATTGGATGATTTCAAACCAGCATCTGGCGGTAAATCACCATTAGCACGTGTGGACAAATGGGTCAATCAATCAGGCGACCGTCGCAGAGAGACAGATACAATGCCAGGTTTTGCAGGTTCGTCTTGGTATTTCTTACGCTACATGGACCCTCATAATAAAGAAGCCTTTGCATCGCAGGAAGCTTTGAATTATTGGCAAGATGTTGATTTGTATATCGGTGGTACAGAGCACGCGGTTGGTCACTTATTGTATTCTCGTTTTTGGCATAAATTCTTGTTTGACAAGGGATTAGTACCGACAAATGAGCCTTTTAAGAAGTTGATTAATCAAGGAATGATACAAGGTGTGATTGAAACAATCCACATGCAGAAAGAAAAAGTAGAAGGTGTTAATCGTTTCGTTTGTGCAGATATTGCTGCTCAAGATGAAAACAATGAGTATGTAAATATACCCGTACACATCGATTATGTTTGTGATTATGGTTCTGATAAGTCTTACTTAAACTTAGATAGTATCAAAAAATTTGTTGATTGGCGCCCTTCTTATGCAGATGCTATTTTTGTATGTGGAAATGGAACTTACCAAAACGGTGTTTTCACTCCGACAGGTGATGCTGCAGACTCTCATTTAGTAACTAAATCAGAGATTGGAAAAATGTCAAAACGCTTGTTCAACGTCGTCAACCCAGACGATGTCGTAGAACAATACGGCGCAGACACTTTCCGCATGTACGAAATGTTCTTAGGTCCTGTCGAGCAAAGTAAACCGTGGAATACTCAAGGTATCAACGGTGTTGCAGGCTTCTTACGTAAGTATTACGAGCTTTTCCACAATGGCGAAGACTTTGCGGTCAGCGATGCAGAACCAACGAAAGAAGAGTACAAAATTCTTCACACAGTTATCAAAAAAGTCAGAACAGATATTGAGCGTTTCAGCTTAAATACTTGTGTGAGTGGCTTTATGGAAGCCGTGAATGCTTTACGTAAAGTAAAGTGTAACAAAAGCGCTATTTTACAACCTTTGACGGTTTTATTAGCTCCTTTTGCGCCGCACGTAGCAGAGGAAATGTGGAGTCAATTGGGGAATGAAGGTTCAGTGACGACGGTTGACTTCCCAGAATTCAACGAAGACTACTTAAAAGAAGATAGCGTTGAATATCCACTTTGTATCAATGGTAAAAAGCGCGCGACTGCCACTTTTGCTGCGGATACGAGCAAAGCTGATTTGGAAAAAGAAGCGGTGGCACATCCTAATATTCAGAAGCATTTAGAAGGTAAGACGGTGCGTAAAGTTATCGTAGTGCCTGGTCGGATGATTAATATTGTGGTAGGGTAGTTGACAGTTGACGGTCAAAACGTCTCTGTGCTTATTAGATAATTTATAAAAATGCCGCGCGATATTTTTTCGTGCGGTATTTTTTATTGGTTCAGAGAACGATAAGTAATTTTCTTTCCAACTAATAATTTTTCTAGAGACGTCTTTCAGATTATGCTGTGTAAACAAAAAAAGGCGATAATCAATCGATTATCGCCTTTTTCTATGAAGCAAAATATAAATTAAATATTATCTTTTATTCATTCGATGCGTTGACATAATATCATTATTAGTATCAATTAATTGAACTAAGTACATGCCATTTGGCAAATCAGCCACAGGATAAGATTGTCCTTTCGCTACATTTGTAAAGTTAGCTACTTGACGACCTATTAAATTAAAAATGCGTAACTCTTTAACACCCGTTGAGTTTTTCAACATAATGAAGTTAGTCGCAGGGTTTGGATAAACCATCAATTGTTTTGCCGAATAAGCGATTGGATTATATTCCGTCGCTTCAAAACAATTACTGCAATCTGCACGCTGGGAAAATCCCAAACTTAAAGTCATCGCAAATAAAAAAGTAAGTAAAAATTGCTTCATAATATATTTATATTTTTTAATATAATAAATAGTACTCGCAAAATACGCGAAAACAAGGCAAAAAGCAAGTTGGAGAAAAATAATTTTTATTTTTTTAACACTTTTGCACAATAAGGTCACGGAAGTATAACGTTAAAGAAGATTTTTCTAGAAATTACCCTCCAAATGCTGAAAAATGACGAACTTTCGCCCGTGACCCAAGCCACCGACATAAAAAAATACAATGAGCAATTTATCGCAGCTCTTGACATGCTCAATACGCAGCAAGACAAGGCGGTTAATTCTATCGAAGGACCTGTTTTGGTTATCGCTGGACCAGGGACGGGTAAAACGCACATTCTTACCGCACGCATTGGAAAAATCCTTTTAGAAACCGATGCTCAAGCACATAATATTCTTTGTTTAACTTTTACTGACGCAGGTGTCCAAGCCATGCGTCAACGCCTTTTAGAATTTATTGGACCAGAGGCGCATCGTGTTCATATTTACACTTTTCACTCCTTTTGCAATGGTATCATTCAGGATAATTTGGAGCTTTTTGGGCGACATGATTTAGAGCCTGTGAGCGAATTGGAAAAGGTTGAAATCATGGAGGAAATTCTTTATGATTTATCGACTTCGCATCCCTTGAGACGGGGGAGGGGAGGAGATTTGTACTTCTATTCTTCGCATTTAGATGACCTATTTCGTCGGATGAAGGCAGAAAATTGGTCAGATACTTTTTTAGAGAAAAGAATCGATGCTTACTTGGCTGATTTGCCGCTGCGCGAGGAATATATTTACAAGCGTAATACCAAAACGGCGAAGACAGGAGACCTCAAAACTGCATTATTTGAAAAAGAGAAAGAGCGCATGGAACGCCTGCGTGCTGCGGTCAAATTGTTTGATGTCTATGTCAAAAAAATGGCGCAGCGGAGACGTTATGATTATGAGGATATGATATTGTGGGTGGTCAAAGCTTTTGATGAGAATGAGTCTTTGTTACGGACATATCAGGAGCAGTATTTGTATTTTTTGGTAGATGAATATCAAGATACGAATGGTTCGCAAAATGAAATTTTACAACATCTAATCCGCTATTGGCAAAATCCAAATGTCTTTATTGTCGGAGATGATGACCAGAGTATTTATGAGTTTCAAGGGGCACGCTTAAAGAACTTGACGGACTTTCATACGCAATATGAGAATGATTTGGATTTGGTGGTTTTGCGAGAAAATTACCGTTCTTCTCAGCATATTTTGGACACGGCACGCGAACTTATTGGTCGCAATCAAAAAAGAATAGTCAATACTGCCGCGCTCAAATCATTAGGCGTCGATAAAATATTAAAAGCAAAGAATCCAGCCTTTGCTAATTTACAAATCTTACCTCAAATTGTCGAATATCCAAATAGTCTGCAAGAAGAAGCGGATATCGTTGCACAAATTGAGGCTTGGCACCAAGAAGGATTTCCTTTAGACGAAATCGCGATTATTTATGCCAAACACCGTCAAGCTGAGAACTTAATTCAGCTTTTTGAAAAGAAAGAAATTCCATATCAGACAAAGCGAAAGGTCAATATTTTAGACCAGCCTATCATCCGCCGTTTGTTGATGTTAATGGAGTATTTGCAAGCAGAATATACCTTGCCTTATAGCGGTGAGGATTTACTTTTTAAGATTTTGTATTTTGATTTCTTGCAAATGAATTTGGGTGACTTGGCGAAACTATCTTTGTATCAAGCCAAGCAAAAATATGAGTCAAGGCAGATGTGGCGAGACTTGATTTCTAATAAAAAAGCACTCGAAAAACTTTCGCTACAAGAACCAGAAAAACTGTATGAATTAGCCAATCTTTTCAATCAGTTACTATCTGATTTTGCTAATTTCCCAGTTCCACAATTAATCGAAAGATTACTCAATCGTACAGGACTTCTACGTTATATTTTAGATGCGCCAGATAAGACTTGGTTGTTACAAGTTGTGCATACTTTTATCGGTTTTGTTCGAGAAGAAATGGAACGAAAACCACGGACGACAGCCGAACGTCTCTTAGAAATTTTCAAAAAATTAGACAAAAATCGCATCTCGCTCCAAGTCCAAAAATCGAACAGTAATGTGACGGGAATCAATCTTTTGACAGCACACGGTTCGAAAGGTTTGGAGTTTCAGCGTGTTTTTATTTTGGATGGCAGCAAGGATGCCTGGGAAGGAAGTAAACGTGGAAGCAATTACCGTTTTAAATTTCCTGATACGGTAACACTGTCGGGGGAAACTGATGTGGAAGAAGCGAAACGGCGCTTGTTTTATGTTGCGATTACGCGTGCTAAAGAGAGTTTGCAAATCAGCTATTCTGCCAAAGATAAGAAAGGGAAAGAGCGTTCACGAGCTATTTTTGTAGATGAAATATTGCAAAAGGAAAATCTCGAAGTGACGTGCAAAGATGCGGAGGCGACTTATTTTGAAGAAGCACAAATGTTGCTGCTTTTAGAAAAGGAACAAGAAAAATTAGACTTGCCACCAAAGGCAGTTTTAGAGCATTTATTGGAAGGATTTCAATTAAGTGTAAGTGCGATGAATCAGTATTTACGTTGCCCAATTTCGTTTTATTACGAGAATGTTTTGCGTGTGCCAGTTGTGCAATCTGAGGCGGCTTCTTACGGGACGGCGATGCACAATGCTTTGCAGCGGATATTTGAACGAATGCAGCAACATGAAAATTCTACTTTTCCGAGCTTGTCCGTATTTATCGAAATTTTTGACTTTGAAATGGCAAATCTGCGGGGTTACTTTAGGACGAAAACCTACAGACAAAATCTACAGCGTGGTCGCGAGCATTTAGCCGCTTATTATAACTTTCATTCACCTTCTTGGGGAACACATGTGTTAGTCGAGAAGAATATCTCGACGGAAGTTGGAGGTGTACCTATCAAAGGAGTAATTGACCGTTTAAATTTCATTGATGCTGAAACGGCAACGATTACTGATTATAAAACAGGTAGTCAAAATCCCAAAAAGATACAAGGCCCGACGAAAAAGGAACCTTTGGGTGGTACCTATTGGCGACAACTGAATTTCTATAAAATCCTCTACGAAAATCATAAAAATACCTCTGTCAAAGTTGTCAGCGGAGAGATTAGTTACCTTGAAGCTGACAGTAGAGGAGAGCAAGTTAAAAAGACCGTCCTTTATGAATCTGATGGTGTGAATCTTGTAAAAGAAATGATGAAAACGACTTATGAGAATATCATAAATCACAAATTTGAAGAAGGCTGTGGAGAGGAAAGTTGCTCTTGGTGTCAATTTTTAAATGAGCATAAAACGGTGGTTAGTTTTGCGGATAAGGGCGTGGAGGAATTGGATGATTAGTTGTAAATAGGAGTCAGGAGTGCTAAAATAGTCTGACTCCTCGCCCCTGACACCTATAAATTCCAACAAAAAAAAGCGAACCCCAAACAGGATTCGCTTTTTTCAGAAATACACCAGTAAATCCTAAGTGAAAATATCACGCATCTTCTCGAAGAAACTCTTTTCAGACTTTCCTGGTTGCGGTTTGAAATTATCGCTATCGCGTAACTTCTCCAATATTTTTCTTTCCTCAGAACTTAAATTCTTCGGCGTCCAAACATTGACGTGAATCAACTCATCACCTTTACCATAAGCCTGCACAGATGGTAAACCTTTACCTTTCAAACGTAAGATTTTCCCTGCCTGCGTTCCTTCTGGAATTTTGATTTTGACACGTCCGTCAATTGTCGGCACTTCTAGATTTGTTCCTAATGCGGCATCCGCAATATTCAAGTACAAATCATAGATGATATTCTGACCGTCACGTTGTAAAAACTCATGCGGAATTTCTTCTACATTAATTAACAAATCTCCAGCTGGACCTCCTTGTTTACCTGCATTTCCACGTCCCGCCATGCTTAGCTGCATGCCTTCTTGCACACCTGCTGGAATGTCAATTTCAATCATCTCATCGCCATAGTTGCGTCCGTCGCCTTTACAAGTTCCACATTTAGCAGTGATTTCTTGACCACTACCATTACATTTTGGACAAGTAACGGTTGTCTGCATCTGACCTAAGAAAGTGCTACGTACTTGACGTACCGCACCTGAACCACGACAAGTGCCACAAGTTGAAGTCGAGTTGGCATCTTTTGCTCCCGAGCCACTACAAGTATCACATTTATTGTACTTCTTAACTTTTATTTTCTTCGTGACACCTGCTGCAATTTCAGCTAAAGTTAATTCAACTTTGATACGCAAGCTGCTACCGCGTTCTCCACGAGAACGACGTTGTCCACCACCGCGACCGCCACCGAAAAAGCTTTCAAAAGCTCCACCGCCTCTATCGCCAAATACATCACCGAATTGGGAGAAGATATCATCCATTGTCATGCCACCACGACCGCCGCCAAATCCGCCGCCGCCTTGCCCCATACCTGCGTGACCATAACGGTCATAACGGGCTTTCTTTTGGGCATCAGATAACACTTCATAAGCCTCAGCAGCTTCTTTAAATTTCTCTTCTGCCGCTTTATCATCTGGGTTTTTATCCGGGTGATATTTGATAGCCAGCTTACGATAAGCTTTCTTTATTGCTGTGGCGTCCGCGCCTTTATCCAATCCCAATACCGCGTAATAATCTCTCTTTGCCATAATTTTTTCAATATGAATTGCGAACCTTGAGTTCGTAAATCTTAATTAGTCCTGCTTAGGAACGCTAAAAAAATAACTTATAACATTTGACAGGATAATTTGTCCTCATTTTACACTTAA
>CAZQTE010000265.1:0-8391 GCA_964595615.1 uncultured Saprospiraceae bacterium | reverse complement strand
TAATAGTAGCATCAGCACTTCTAGAATTTAGCAAATCTTATTTATTATCAATAATATTCTTGGTAAATCTTTGACATTTCATGTTTTATATTTTACGATTTTATTGATATTAAAATAAATAATTCTATTTTTACACCTACATTACATTAGTGGTAATATCAAACCTACAAACTATTCTATTATCACTCAAATAATTTCACACACTTTCCCTGATTATCTCATTAAGCCTGCATAAAAGTACATTCAGGCAGCAAAACCTTGTGTTTTGTAATCAAAAATAAGAGAGAGATTTTAAAGTAATTAACCTCACTTACTTACCCTCTTTCAATCTCGTAAAACTAATCAGACATGAAAAACATATTAATCATATTTCTCTGTATATTTTCCTTATCTGCTTTTGGGCAAAACAAGGTAGATTTAGTAGAACCAGACGCACGTTTGAGCAATGTTTACTCAGCAGATTATCTAACACGACTCCAAACAGCAAACCCTTTTCTTTTACAACGCTGGAATTTTTATTTAGACAATGCTTTTTTTGTTACAGAAAATCCTGCGGATAAAGGGGCGACTTATCCAACTATAGAGGTTGCAGATTTAGACAATATCAATATCCTTTTGATTGAAAAGGAACAGAAAATACATCACGATTTCAAGGCACGAACGTATTACCAGATAGCTGGTACTACAAAAATGTTAGTCTATCGTAGTGGTGAGGAATTTCGAGATGCGCTCAATGAGCATTTAGGACGCGGATATCCTAAAAAAAATTAGAAAGATTTACACACCATTAAACTAAAAAGGTGTAGAGATTTTAAGTATTTATCATTTATGAATTCCGGTTCGTTATTTGCATATTTCACCTATTATCCCTCATCTTATTTTTGGCTATTATTCTTAGTCATTTATTATACATACTTGTTTATCTCAAAGTGTTTCCAGAGATTGTGCTTATTATTCAATTTCAACCTTATAAGGAAATACAATAATTCGAGGAGCGAGGAACGATAAAAACTATTCCAAACCAACATCATGAAGCAATTGGTTATGATAAGAACCCTACTACCAGTTTTTTTACTATTATTCGGAACGCTACACGCACAAGACCACCCAATGGCAAACGGAACGTTTGAAGATTGTGATGGCTTCTTTTTAGATAGTGGTGGTAATGGTAACTATGGAGCAAATGAAGATTTGACGACAACTATCTGTCCAGACCCTGGAGCAGTGGGTACACATGTGCAACTCGTCTTTGCTGGACCAGAATTACAAGCAGGCGACGTCATTTGTTTCTTTGACGGACCAGATGCGACGGCTCCAATGTTGGCTTGTAATACTGATTTCTCGCCAAATGCCCCTTTTATTATTCAGACTTCAGCAGCTAACCCTGGTGGTTGTATGACTGTAACCTTCAATTCAGACGGAACGAATGAGGCACAAGGCTGGGAAGCAGATATAAACTGTGTAGCAGAATGTCAAATTATCCAATCTGTTATTTCTATGGCAGACCCTGCTATTATGCCCGCAGATACAGGTTATATTGATATTTGTCCTGGAGAGCGTATTTTCTTGGATGGAATGGGTATTTATCCTCAAAATGGCTTAGTCTACGAACATTCAGATTTGACTTCTACTTTTGAGTGGGATTTTGGTGACGGTATTAGTGGTGTTGGTCCAAGTGTGGCACACACTTATGAAGAGCCAGGTGGGTATATTGTCCAACTAAAAATTACAGACATTGAAGAGTGTGAAAGCACAAATTTCATCTCTCAAAGAATTCGTGTTTCTCCCGTTCCTACTTTTGACGAAGGAACTCCATTACCAGCACAAATTTGTACTGGAGATACTATTGAGTTAAATTCTAATGTATCCCTAGCTGATAGTATTTTTAATGTAAACGTAACCGCAGGTACAGGCGGTTTCCAAACGGAACAAACACGTGCAGACTCAATTGCATTACCAGATGGTGGTGGTGCATCTTATACTTCTTCTGTTTCTTTCACAGATTTTTCTCCTGGTCAAGTATTAACTAATGTTGATGATATCCTTAGAGTTTGTATTGATATTGAGCACTCTTATATGCGTGATATTGAAATGATTTTAGTATGCCCAGATGGTACTGAAGTTCAATTATTGCAACAGGTAACCTCAGGTGGACAAGTTTTCTTAGGAGAACCATTTGAAGATGATGAAATAGGTGACCCAATCCCAGGTATTGGTTACGAATATTGTTACACAGCAAATGCTCCTAATCCAGATTGGTTAACTTATGCAAATGCTAATAATCCTGCTACTTTACCAGCAGGTGATTATATGCCTTTTGAAAGCTTCGATGCTTTCTTAGGTTGTCCTTTAAATGGAGAATGGACGATAATCGTACGTGATTGGTGGGGAATTGACAATGGATTTTTATTTTCATGGAGTATCGAATTCGCTCAAGACTTATATCCAAGTATTGAAACATTCTCTCCGACATTTACAGATTGGGGCTGGCAAGATAATCCTAGTATTTTCTTTAACACACCAGACTCTATCGCCGCTACTCCAAATGCTGGAACAGCAGCTTATACTTTCGAAACAATGAATAGCTTTGGTTGTGCTTTTGATACAACTTTCAGTTTAACTGTTTTGCCTCCTACGCACCCAGATTGTTACGATTGTGGTGAACAATTAGTGCCAGCAGAGGATGAGACTATTTGTGCTGGAGAGCAAGTTGCTTTTGATGTAGGTGGTGTTGGCAATAGTGAAGAAGAAGTAATTTTTGAAACTGTTCCTAATTATCCATTAGGAAAACCTAATCACCCGCCAGCTAATGCTTATCTATCTGAAATAGCAGTAAATAGCGTTAATCCGAGCACATTAGATGATCCATTAACTAATATCTTATCTGTTTGTGTAGACTTTGAAACAAATTGGAATTCAGATATTCAAATTAGTCTGGTTTCTCCAAACGGAACAGAATTAGAACTATCAACCAATAATGGAGGTAGTGGAGACAATTATACAAATACATGCTTTACACCAACTGCAGTCAACCCAATTACTGGTGGAACATCTCCATTTACAGGTGAATTTCAACCAGAAGGAAATTGGACAGAATTAACTGGTGATGATGCAAACGGAACTTGGGCATTAAAAATTAGTGATGCCAATGGACCTCAAATGGGACTTTTACGTTCTTGGTCTATTACATTCCAAGCTGAAAATGATGTTGTTTATACATGGTTACCAATGACAGATTTGAGCTGTGGCTTATGTCCTGATCCTGTTGCAACACCAAATGAGACACGTACTTATACGATTACTGCAATTGATAGCTATGGTTGTGATGCAAATGATGAAGTAACAGTAGAGGTTATAGATGAAATTGCAGCGCCTATGGTTAACTGTACAACAGATCTTGATGCAGGCGAGATTAACTTAGACTGGAATGCTGTAAATGGTATCCTAGATTATGAAATTAACCTCGGAGCAGGTTGGATTCCAATTTCAGGAACAGAATATACAATTAGCGGATTGGCACAAAATGAAACAGTTGATTATGAAATTAGAGCAATTTCAGCTAATGGAAATTGTGGAGTTATCACTGCTTCTGAAAGTTGTACTTTAGTTTTCACATGTCAATTAACCGTAGAATCTGGAGACCAGATGACACAAGGTCAAGTAGATTGTGATGGCAGTTGTGATTATTTCATATCTGTTTCAACTTTTGGAGCAGCAAATGGAGACATCATTTATTCTGCTGTTAATAATGATACAGGAATGACAGTGCCACATCCAAATACTAGTAGTGGTGCTTTCCCTGGTTTATGTCCAGGTAGCTATACTTTTACAGCTGAAGATACAGATGGTTGTACAGACAGCTTTGATTATTTAATTACAGCGCCGCCAGTAGTTGAATTAGAAGAGGCTGCAGTTGAAGATGTATCATGTTTTGGAGGAAATGATGGTTCTGCAACGGTATCCGCATCAGGAGGTAATGGTACATTTGATTATCAATGGAATGATGCTCAAATGCAAACGGGTGCTACAGCTACTTTCTTAATAGCTGGAACTTATATTGTAACAGCAACTGATGCATTAGGCTGTACTGAAACTATCGCAATCACTATCGGAGAACCGACGGCATTAACTGCGGATGTGACTGTAACAGACGTTTTATGTTTTGGGAGTAATAGCGGTGATATTAGTATTACTCCAGCAGGAGGTACGCCACCCTACTCTATCGCATGGCAAGATGTGCCTGACGGACAGGAACTTTTCGCAGGTAACTATACTGCAACAGTTACAGATTTAAATAATTGTGAGTTTATCGTAAATGAAACAGTAAACGAGCCTGCAGATGCTATAATGGCTGAAACAATGCAGACTTTTGTTTCTTGTTTTGGAACAAATGAGAGTTCTGCAATTGCAACAGCTACAGGTGGTACTGGGATATATAGTTTTGCTTGGGATACAGGAGCGAATACTGCTGAAGCAACTAACCTAACACCAACGACACATGAAGTGACAGTTTCTGACGAAAATGGATGTTCTGATGTTCAATTTATTACAGTTCAGCAACATGATGAATTAGTACCTAATGTTGTAGCAGGTGCTACTTCTTGTAGCGGTACAAATGACGGAAACGCAACGGTTAATTTTGTTACAGGTGGAGTTGGTACTCCAGACTCAGACCTGAGTTTGATAAGTTACTCTTGGAGTTCAGGAGCTACGAGCCAAGTGGCAGAAGACCTGGCAAGTGGACCTATCAGTGTAACTGTTACAGACTTACAAGGATGTGTTGGAGAGGCAAGTAGTAATGTTACTTCTTCTGAAACTATTCAGGTAGAAACTGATTTCACAGTTCCATTATGTGCCGGAGATGCTACAGGTACTGCATCTGTCGTTAATGTCATCAATGGATCAGGTAATGTTACATTCCTATGGGATGCAGCAGCTAATAATCAAACAACAGCAACTGCTACCGATTTAGCTGCGGGGACATACTCTGTAACCGCAACGGATGGTTCTGATTGTATTTCTGAAGCTACAATTACGATTGAAGACCCTACAGCAGTTGTAGTTGATTTTGAGACTGTGGACAATGAGTGTTTTGGGGATTTCGAAGGAGTTGCAACAGCTACAGCAACAGGAGGTACAGGTAATCTAACTTACTTGTGGGAAACGGGTGATAGTTCACCAGAAATTACAAATTTGCAAGTTGGTACATATGAGATAACAGTTGTAGATGAAAATGATTGTCGATTAATCGACAGTGTTACCATTTTCCAACCTGGGCCGATCGAAGCAGAGATTGAAGTTGACAATGTAGATTGTTTTGGGGGTAGAAATGGTTCTATTACCTTAACTCCAATTGGAGGTACTGCGCCATTCTTGTATAGTACAGATGGAGTCAGTTTTAATGGTTCTAGTACACAAATTGGTTTAGTAGCTGGTGAATATACAGCATACATTCAAGATGCGAATGGATGTACAAATCCATTTGAAGCGGAAGTTTTAGAACCTGCTGCGATTGACTTATTTGCGGTTAATGGTTCTGATACTTTAAGAAATGGTGATGAAATAGTCATAAATCTAGGTGACTCGACAGTAATCAATGGAGAAGCCTTTAACCTTCAAGGTGCAAATGAATTCATTTGGACCGAACCTTATTTAGGAACTTTAAAATGGTTTACAGAAGCTGACAGTTCTCAAGTAGAGACAATTACTCAAAATACAGTCCACTACGATTTATTCGTAATTGATGAAAATGGCTGTACAGATGAAATACAAATACAGGTACGCGTCATCAAGGACCGAGTAGTATTAGTGCCAACAGGTTTCTCTCCTAACGACACGGGTAATCCAGATAATGAGGCACTTCATGTACACGGTAAGGAAGGTACTATCATTGATGTTTTTAGAGTTTATGACCGCTGGGGAGAAGTAGTCTATGAAGTACAAAATTTCCCAGTTAATGACATGAGCACGGGTTGGGACGGAAACTTCAGAGGAAAGGAAATGCCTTCAGGAGTATATGTATGGTACCTAGAGGCAAGATACATAGACGGCAATACCGAAACATTCAAAGGTAACACGACTTTATTGCGATAAATAGAAATAGACTTGTAAGCTTATTTTTCACATAGGCTTACAAGTTTTATTGCCCTATAATTGACAAAGTCAAATTGAAAAACTAATTGAAACTAAATTTTTCCTTATCATTACTCTCAAATTGAGAAAGGTAAAGGATTATTAATTGAAGTTAATTTAATACACTGTAACAAAAATTTATTAATATTCCTCCAAGGGGTTTCAATCCCTTGTATCGCAGTAGAAACAAGGGGTTGAAACCCCTTGGAAGCCTGAGAGAATTACAACTTACTTTTGTTACACGGTATTTAAAGATTTTCATTAGTAATATTAACGTAATGCGTATTTAATTGATTATCAATATTTTAAAAAGTCTAAAAATTGATTTTTTACTTGAATAGTCTAACATCTAAAGTCTAATATCTTTTGTCCAAAGTCCAAAATAGTATATTTTATATGAAAAACTTATTACACTTATTTATTGCGGTAACTTTTCTAGCCTTATTTTCTAGTCCATCTGAATTGCAGGCACAAGATCCGCATTTTGCACAATTTTACGCAGCACCAACACATACAAATCCTGCTTTATTAGGGGTTTTTAACGGTCGCTTCCGTGTTAATATGAATTATCGTGAACAATGGGCAAGTATTATTAATAATAATCCTTTTCGTACCATGGCAGGTAGTTTTGAAATGCGTCATGGCATTGGTCGTAATGACTTTTTGTCTTATGGTGTTTCAGTATTACGTGATGAGGCAGGGACTTCGCGTTATACACGTAATCAAGGAACAATTGGTGTGTCTTATATGAAAAAATTATCTGGAGGAAGATACGGCTCTGGTACTCAATTCTTAATTGCAGGTGCTCAAGCTGGTGGTGGTCAACACTCCATTCAAGGTGAAAAATTGTGGTTTTCAAACCAATATAATATAGGTTCAGAGCAGATTGATTTTAACACTCCGAATGGTGAGAATATCAACAATATGAGCGATTTCTACATTGATTTCAATGCAGGTTTGATGTGGTATGCTGTTTTTGATGATAATATGAGTATTTATGCTGGTGGTTCTTTACACCATATTAATGTGCCTAGAATTACTTTCTTTGAAAGTGGTGATGCTGGTGAATTAAATATGAAATGGAACGGTCAAATTGGTGGTGAATTACCTTTATCACGTGAATTAAGTATGTTGCCTGCTGTTATTGTCATGGGGCAAGGACCTTCTTTGAATACTATTTTTGGAACTAACTTCCGCTATACAAATCGTGATTGGCGAGAAGTTGCAATTCGTGCAGGTATTTGGGGAGATTTGGTAAATAACATAGACTCAGGTTTGAGTTTTCCTTCTATGATTTACACAGCTGTATTAGAAATGGGGCGTTGGAATGTTGGATTAAGTTATGATGTAAATGCTGGAGCTTTAACTGCACCAACAAATTCTCGTGGAGCATTTGAAATTTCTGCCTCTTATGTACATCCAGCTACACGTAAAGAGAAAGTTAAGTGTCCTAAATTATAGGATTATTTTTCTTGTAAAAGAAAGAAGAGGCTGATAATGAAAATTGTCAGCCTCTTTTTTTTATAGTTCTCCCCTATCCAACATTAACTTCACCTTCATAATTCCTATCATGGCTATAGAGTCTGTAATCTCTCCCCGCATGACCATTTCTACCGCTTCTGAAAAAGGAACCTTCCTAAGCTTCAAATCCTCAGTCTCTTCTGGTTCTGCTTCTCCAAAACTTAAGTCCCTCGCTACATAAATAAGTCCCCTTTCATCAGTAACGGAATTACTCGTTGCCAAATCAGTTATCTTTAGCCAATTAGAAGCTGTGATGCCTGTTTCTTCTAATAATTCTCGTTTTGCACTATCTAAGGGGTCAAGGCCGAGGATACCGCCACCTTCGGGGATTTCCCATGTATATTCTTTCATAGTATATCGATATTGCCCAACTAGCCAAGTGTTCAAATCCTTATCTAAGGGAACAATACCAATCGCTAAATTTTTAAAATGGACAACGCCGTAAATTCCTTTTCCTCCTCCAGGATTAATTACATCCCTGTGGCTTACTTGAATCCAAGGATTATCATATACTTCTGTCGTTTTTAATGTCTTCCAAGGATTTTTCATATTATTATATCTATTGGACTTTGGACAAAAGATTTTAGACTTTAGATGTTAGACTATTCAAGTAAAAAAATAAAAAATAAATTTTTATACTTTCTAAAATATTGATAGTCAACTAAATACGAATTACATTAATTTTACTATTCAGTAATCTAACATCTAAAATCTTTCGTCCAAAGTCTAAATATCTAA
>CAZQTE010000264.1:0-8428 GCA_964595615.1 uncultured Saprospiraceae bacterium | reverse complement strand
CCGAGCAGCGGGACGATTTGACGAAGAACGAGTATTTTTAGAATAATCAGTAACACAAAGAATAATAATGCAATAACTAATAACCAATAACACAATAACCAACAGAAAAATGAGCATAAAAAAAATATCTGCCGTACTCCTGCTATTCATCTTTTTGAGCTTCAACATTAACGCTCAAGAAACAACAGTCTTTAGCGAAGCCAATCGTGCTTATAAAACAGGAAAAGACCTTTTTGATAAAGGTGTTTTCACTGGTGCGATGCACCAATTTGAAAAAGCATTAAAATTAATGCAACCTCTAAATGAGCCAGAGTATGAAGCCTTACTTATGGATGCAGAGCTAGGATTTGCTCGTTCGGCTGTACGATTGGATATGCCTGAAGGGGAAAAATTGATGTTGGACTTTATCCGCAAATATCAACCAGACCCAGTTGCTAATGGTGCGCTTTTAGATGTAGCAAATTTTTTCTATGCTTCTAAAAAATATGACCAAGCGATTGAATATTTTGATAGAATACCAGCATCTCAACTGACAAAAAAACAACGTGCAGAATTAGAGTTTAAAACAGGCTACGCTTATTTTGTACAAAAGAAATTTCCACAGGCAAAGTCTAAATTCATAGGTTCGGCAGAGAATAATAATAGTGAATTTTACTTTCCTTCAAATTACTATTTAGGATTGTGTGAGTTTTTTGCTGGAAATTATGAAGCTGCTGTTCGTCAATTTCGCTTAGTAGAGCGTGACCGCAAATATCAAGCGGAAGTTCCATATTACATCGCACAAATTTACTTTGCTGAAAAAGATTATGACCAACTCATCTCCTATGCCGAACCAAAAATTGGTGACCGTACCTTTCGCAAACAAAAAGAATTGAATCAACTCGTTGGACAATCCTATTTTGAAAAAGGAGATTACGCACGAGCATTACCTTATTTAGAATACTTTGCCGAACGCTCAGGTAAATTGACTGCAGAGGCATTTTACCAGTTAGCCTACACTCAGTTTCAACGGCAGAAATATAAAGCCGCAGCGGCGAATTTTACCCAGCTAGACAATGAAAAAAATGAATTGGGACAAAATGCGCTTTACCATTTAGGTATTTGCAAATTAAAACAAGGAGATAAAACCTCTGCTCGCAACGCCTTCGCGCAAGCAAGTCGCATGAGTTTTAATCGTGAATTACAACAAGACGCTACAATCTCTTATGCAAAACTAAGTTATGAATTGCGCTTTGATAGCGAAGCCATTACAGCGCTTCAGAGTATTCCTTCGGACTCTCCGTATTACAATGAGGCGCAAGGCTTAATGGGAAGCATTTTTCTAAATACACGTGATTATGCACGCGCATTGCAGATTATAGAAGCTATGCCAAGCAAAACGGCGCAACTGCGTGAAGCCTACCAAAAAGTAGCTTATTTGCGTGGTTTACAACTCTACAGAGATGGTAAAGTTGCCGAAGCTAAATCTCTCTTTCGCAAAGCTATTGATAACCCCGTTGATGCAAAAACAACTGCCTTATCAAATTATTGGTTAGGAGATATCGCTCATTCTGAAAGAAAATATTCCGAAAGCATTAGCTATATCGGAAAATTTTTGACGAAAGCTAAAGGAATGACTGATTTGCCAGATGAAGCTTCAATTTACACGGCGAGTTATACTCAAGGCTACAATTATCAAAAACAAAGGCAGTACGGAAAGGCTTTGGGATACTTTCAAGATGCTTCTACAGGTATCTCGCGTAATCGCGCTACCATACAAAACAAGCGAGTAAAAGAAGATATTTTAGGAGATGCAACCTTGCGTACAGGAGATGGATATTTTAAGAAAAATCAATACGATGAAGCCATCCGCTTTTATAATTCAGCTATTCAAAATCGTTATGCGGGTTATGAATACGCCTTGTATCAAAAGGCAATTATTGAAGGATTGCGAAATAATCCACAGGAAAAATTAGATGCATTGGAGAGTTTGCTCAAAAATCATCCAAAATCTGAATTTGCGGACGATGCCTTATATCAAACCGCTTTGACAAATGTAGAGGTTGGACGTATTAATGGTGCAGTTTCATCTTTGCAGCAATTAGTACGTGATTATCCTAACTCTTCTTTAGTAAATTCAGCTTATTTGCGACTAGGATTGATAACCTATAATCAAGGAAATACAACTGCGGCTATTGAATATTACAAACGCGTTTTTGCTAATAATCCAGAGCCAATACAAGCAACAGATGCTTTGGCTGCCTTAAAGGAAATTTATGTAGAAGATTTAGGTGACCCAGATGGTTATTTTAACTTCTTAAATACATTGCCAGGTTATAATGTGGAAGATAGTGAAAAGGACGACCTCAAATTTGAAGCAGCAGAAAGCAAATATGAGAATGGCGAGTATGACCGTGCTATCTCTGCATATTCTAGTTATCTACGCTCTTATCCGAATGGAAAGCACACCTTAGTCGCTTTATTTCATCGTGCAGAGTCGAATGCAGTTTTGTTAAATTATGGAGAGGCTTTATCTGACTATGAAGCTGTAGCAGCAAGAGGTGCAAGTCCTTATTATGCCAAGTCATTGAAAAAAGGCGCATTGATTGCGTACAACTATGCTAAGAATTTTGAGAAGTCATATGATTTGTATACTAAGTGGGAACAAGTTGCGGAGACAGATACAGACCGTTTTGAAGCTCAATTAGGTGCGATGCGTGCCGCTTATCGTTCTGGTAATACCAGTGCTGTGCGTTCGACAGCACAAAAGGTCGCTCAAAACCCAAATGCATCCCCAGAAGAACGTGCCGTAGCAAGTTTTTATGTGGGTAAGTCTGATTTTGATAATAACGATTATGATAGTGCCATGGCCGCTTTTAACGAGGTGCTTGCTGTTGGTTCAAGTAATGAACAGACCGCAGAAGCCCGCTATTTGGTTGCTTATATTTACTATAGTAAAGGAGATTTAAATACCGCAGAAGACTTAGCCAATCGTGCCATTCAGGGAAATGGAGGTTATCCATATTGGATAGCTAAATCTATGCTTTTATTGTCAGATACTCTAGCTGGGAAAAATGATTTATTCAATGCTCGCGCCGTCTTAGAGGCAATGTTAGAAGGCTATGAAGGAGATGCAGCTTTAATCGCAGAGGCAAAAGCCAAACTAAAACAATATAGCGAGCAGTCTGAAGGAAATTCGAGAATTGAGCGCCCAAGTTTAGATACATTCATGGAAGAACCAGAAGGGAATAATTAGTGATGCCAGTAAACTGATAATTATCAGAATTACGAAAGTCAAAAATGAGCATTCTTTTAAAAATAGCGAAAAAATTAAAAATGAAAAATATATTCATCATCATATTCTCTTGTCTTGCATTGACTGCCTACGCACAAGGTGGTAATGAAGATTTGCCTGGCGGCGAAGTAGAGGTTGTCGCTACATTTGAGGCGCAATTAGCAGAGGTAGAAAGATTGGAAGTGAAACCGCAGTTACCCGCCTTAGAGGACAAGATTAATTCTCAGACTTATAATAATTTACCTACACGTAATTTAGAAGTGAGTTATCCTGCGCCAAGTATTCGCCCAATAGCGATGAAACGGGAAAAATTGCCAGATGCTTATGCTGGTTATTTTAAAGCAGGTGCGGGCTTACCAAATGCTTTTATGGGAGAATTAGCTTATGGCAAACGCTTTGGTAAAAACTTGGATTTGGATATCAATGCAGATTATCTATCAATGAATAATACTAAAAACGTTGATAATCAAAAATTTAGAAATATTGGGGGAGAAGTAGAAGGGACCTATTATTTGAAAAATGGTATTGCAGTAGAAGGAAATGTTGGCTTCTCATCAGATAAATTACATTACTTTGGATATAATGAATTAGAAGACTTTATAGATTCTACCTTCTTAGATACCGATGTAGCTCAGCGTTTTAATCTTTTTGAGATTGGAACAAGAGTATTTAATGGTCAACAAACGGTGGGAGATTTTAACTACAGTGCGGGCATTGATTTATATCGTTTGTCTGATTTGTTTGCAACGACAGAAAGTGGATTTGATTTAAAATTGCAGGCAACAAAATACTTTGCTGGAGAACATCCATTAGACATTGTTTTGCGTACGGATTTTACTTCGTATGAAGATACAATGGCTCAAAACTTAAATAACTTTTATCTCGAACCTTCCTTTACTTATGTTGGCAACGGTTTTAAAGTCAGAGGAGGAGTCAATATTGTGAGTTCTGACGATGAGTTCTTTTTCTTTCCTGATGCAGAGGTCTTGGTCAATGTAATAGGCTCTACATTATCAGCATTTGCAGGGGCAGATGGAAGTTTACAAAAGCAGAATTTCCGCAACTTGACAGAGTATAATCCATATTTAAAAAGTCGTATAGAGTTGACAAATAATAAGTGGAGATACTACTATGGAGGTGTAAAAGGTGCTGTAAGTTTCTTTGAATATCGTGGGGAAGTGGGGTATAAGCAGAATGACAATTTAGCCATGTATCTTCCTGAGTTTGATTTTCCAGATAAGCGCTACATTCAACGTTTTACACCAGTTTTTGACACAGTAAACATCGTACGCGTAGGAGGAAGTCTAACGGTGAAACCATTAAAAGATTTAGAAGTCCGCGGTACCGTTAATCAGAATATTTACACCTTGCAGACACTCGAAAAACCCTGGCATTTGCCAGCACTAGAGTTGAATGCAACTGTACTTTACAAAGCATTAGACGATAAGGTGTTATTGCGTGGCGATTTATTTATAGAAAATGGTGTTCCATTTATAAATGCAGAGGGACTTGCTGATAATCTGAATGGACTTTTTGACATTAGTTTAGGAGCAGAATATTTCTTTACGAAGAATATTGGGGCGTTTTTACAAGTTAATAATTTAGCAAATAATCGTCGCCAACGCTGGCAGAATTATCCAACCTTAGGTTTGAATGCTTTAGTTGGAGTAACTGCAAGATTTTAAGTACCCGTAGCTTTAGCTGAGAAGGTCAAATTAGAAGGGGGAATTGCATTTGCAATTCCCCCTTTTAGTTATATACGATAATAAAATCTGCATTTTATCTGTGTAAATCCGCTTTCCAACGATGTATTCTTTGTACTTCTCGCAGCACGACTAAAGTGCTTTTGATATTCTAATCTAGTAGGAGGCGCATTTGATTTTATAATTGAAAATTACAAAATCTTTAAGTTTTATACACAGAAACAAGAATAAAAAGAACTTTTGCAGCTAAAAAAGGTTTAAATCCCTGGCGCAAGCAGATTATAAAATCAACGACAAAATATAACATGGACTCATTAACTCAAATGGCACTCGGAGCTGCCTGTGGCGAAATCGTATTAGGAAAAAAAGTAGGCAATAGAGCAATGCTTTGGGGAGCAATAGGAGGAACAATCCCTGATTTAGATGTCCTAGGAAATTTCTTCTTAGATGATGTAGGCGCGCTTGCATTTCATAGAAGTATCACTCACTCTATATTATTTGCTGTTTTAGCCCCTTTTGTATTTGGTTGGTTGGTACATCGACTATACGACAGTGATTTGTATAAAAGTAAAGGCTGGAAAGGCTTTATAACTTTTGCTAATGCCCTTTTTGTATTTTTAGTTGCTTTTGTTGCATGGTTTATTACCAAGACAGCAGGAGGGGGGACGCCTAGTTATGGAACACTCGCAGTGATAGGGATTGGCGGTGCAGCGTTTATAGCTTGGTTAGTCAAAAGTTACTTCTTAGGAGAACAGGAAGAAGTAAATGTAAGTCGAAAAGATTGGTCATGGTTATTCTTTTGGTCGATATTTACTCATCCATTATTAGATAGTTGTACTGCTTATGGTACACAGTTATTCCAGCCATTTTGGGATTATCGAGTTGCTTTTAATAATATCTCAGTAGCAGACCCGCTTTACACAATCTGGTTTTTAATTTTTCTTACAATTGCAGGATTTCTTACACGAAAATCATCTCGCCGTCGTTTATTAACATGGTTTGCAATAACCTTTAGCAGTGGATATTTAGCATTTACATTCTACCATAAAGTTAGAATGGACAATATCTTTGAGAAATCATTAACTGAGCAAAATATTGATTTTAATCGCTACATGACTGCACCTACCATTTTTAATAACGTTTTGTGGAGTTGTACCGCTGAGGGAGATACTGCTTATTATCAAGGATTATATTCTTTTTGGGATACCGAAGAAAAAGTAAGTGATTTAAAAGTCATTCCTAAAAATCATCACCTGATAGATAAATATAATGGCACACGAGAGGCTGAGACATTAAAGTGGTTTTCTAATGAATACTATGGTGTGCAAGACCTCGGGGGCGATAGTTTGCAATTTAATGATTTGCGTTACGGCTCTATGTCAGAGAGGGAAGATGATTATGTTTTTTATTTTATTCTGAAAGAAAATGAAGAAGGAATATTAGAAGTACGAGAACCGAGAGAACGAGATATTGAAGAAGGAATGTTGGATGAATTTTGGGAAAGAATAAAAGGAAAATAAGGAATTGTAAAGGCAGGAAAGCTAAATAATTCTAAAAAATGTGAAAAGGAAACTTTTAGCGTGTAGTATGTGTTATTATATTGAAGGAGAATGTGATGGCTTAATGTATTATGGTAAATTTAAATATGATTTGAATTTGTTTAAGGAAAATTTTTAATGTTTTTTGTAACAAAATACCAAATAAAGCGTAATTCTCCTTAATGCAGGCAGTAAATGTACCGCCATAACAAAGTGTATCCGATATTTAAAACATGTCTAGGAAAATCATTTTTTGAAAAAAGGATGCGAAAGTGCAAACTTTTTTTTGAAATTGCAAATTAATGAGCTATATTTGCTATCCAACCCTATATACACACAAATTCGCGTGAACATTCTATATTTTCTATGGAACATTTTTATTGAGGATAAAAAGTTGAGAATGAGCGAGTTAAGTTTTTAAAATGTGATTTTTTATTTATAGTTCTTTCTTCAAATTTTTTAAGATTTTTTCTAGTTACTGATACAACAAACAATACTGACAATTTTAAACTTTGAGAATACTGCGTGTAGCAGATTTCGAGAAATACCACAATAATAGACCCTTTAGTGTGTCATTAATTGTTTTGGTTTTCTGGTATTCTGTTGCTTATTTGTATGTGAACTTTGCACAATTTATTTTATTCACATGCAAGATAGAAGCTGCACACACGGGTATATGTTTTATAAAAGCAGATA
Organism: uncultured Saprospiraceae bacterium; assembly: GCA_964595615.1. GTDB lineage: Bacteria > Bacteroidota > Bacteroidia > Chitinophagales > Saprospiraceae > JAHDCG01. Next base: position 1,217 of record CAZQTE010000264.1, on the reverse strand, counting down.
ATAATAGATTAGGTTAAAATCCTTCAAAACAGCAGCGTAATGGTTACTTACAAAACAATTTTTTCCGGATACTTAGATTTCGGAAGCGAAAGAAGTTTTGAGCAAGTGCTCAAAATGTACAATCACCGATATGAAAACTATTATCGGAAATCTATTCTTTTAGAACAGGAAGATGTCTTTGATGAAGAAAACCTTTGTCTGGATATTCCTCGCTTTATTACCCAAGCGACAAATAAAGAATGGAACAATACTATCAACTTATTATCTTATGTAGCTCAATATGCCATAGCGGGTAATTTCCGTGCATGGAAACTTGAGAATGGCAAATGTTTGGATTCTACCTTTATTGAGCCAGAAGGTGATAAAGCTGCTATTCAACAATTTTTGCAAGGTCGTAATTTAATCAAAGAAGACGGGAAAGAAGATGAAGCTAATAAAGCCTTATCTCGTGCTATTGAAAAATTTGAGCGTCATGCCTTTGCTTATGAACGTCGTGGTTTTGTTAATTACCGCCTCGGTAATTATAAAGACGCTATTTACGATTATACCAAATCTATTGATATTTGCCAGAATAACGCCGAGCCATATTTAGGACGCGCTTATTCTCACCGTAAACTAGGAGATATTCAAGCTGCTATTGCTGATTTAGGTATGGCTTGTAAAAAGTCCATTCCTCACCAGGCTATCTATTGGCAAGCACGTCGTCTGAAAGGTGAATTACACCTATCATTAAAAGAGTACGAAAAAGCAATGTTTGAGTTCAAAATGTTCACAAACCGCGCATTTGATAAAGGAAATCCAAATTTTGCACGTCGCAAACAAGTTTTTGCCCTTTACGGAAAAGCTTTGATTGGTGCAGGACAATACAAAGAAGCCATTGATATGTTCAATAATTCTTTGGCTATTGAAGAGAAAGGACAAGAAAAAGCACCAGCAGCATCAGAACCATTATTGTACCGTGGTATTGCTCGTCAAAAAGCAGGACAGAAAGGTTTTGTAAAAGACTGGAAAGAAGCGTCAGAATTAGGTTCGGTAGAAGCTAAAGAATTACTGGCTTCACGTTAATTAAGTAAAATTAGCTGCAAAGGTAAGGTCATTATCCGTCAGGATAATGACCTTATTTTTTTGATTAAAAAACTTACCTTCGCAGTTCTTCAACTCTCGACCCCAAAGAAACGTTCCCTTAGTAAAAGTGATTTAATAAGTTGAGCCATAAT
>CAZQTE010000263.1:0-8436 GCA_964595615.1 uncultured Saprospiraceae bacterium | reverse complement strand
ATGAAAGAAGAGAGAACTTACCGCGATGATGTTTTTGATGTAACTCGATTAATACCTGCTGGTCGCGCGACGACTTATGGACATATTGCTGATTATTTGGCTTTAGGTTCTGCGCGTATGGTCGGTTGGGCTTTGAATAAATCCTTCGGTGAAGGCTATACGATTCCTGCGCATCGTGTCGTCAATCGCAAAGGAGAATTGAGTGGGCGCGCGCATTTCAAACCACCAAGTTTGATGCAAGAAAAGCTGGAAGCGGAAGGCATCAAAGTAGAAAATGATAAAATTGTTGATTTTAAAAATGTGCTTTGGATACCTGCGGATGAATTGAAATTTTAATTGAAACAATCCTGATTTTACTATTGTTCTTATTCTAAATTATTTGAGCTAAGGTCTGATATTCCAAAAGTTGAAATCATTCAAAATTCAAAATTCTTCCTTCAAAATTAATGTAGAAATGCACAAAAAAGTAAAATATCTTCTACCTGCCAGTGATGTAAATATGGGCGGTGTTATCGTCAAACAGCCTTTGCCGACACAACATGTCCAACAGATAGACCCTTTTTTGCTATTGCATCATGCGCGTTTTAGTTTTACGGATTTGGCGCCTGCGATTCAGCAAGGTTTGGGACCGCATCCGCATCGGGGTTTTACGCCTGTTTCTTTTGTGATAAAAGGGGAAGTGCATCATCGAGATAGTCGAGGAAATAATCAAATTGCAAAGGCTGGTGAAGTACAATGGATGCATGCGGGCGCAGGAATCATTCATAGTGAACGTCCCTCACAAGCTTTGGTAGAGGAGAATGGGATGCACGAAATTATTCAACTTTGGATAAATTCTCCTGCGGATAAAAAAATGAATCAGCCGAAATATCAATATATCAAAGAGCAGGATATTCCTGTTTTTGTATCAGAGGATAAACAGATTCAAAATAAGTTGATTGCAGGTGAATTCAACGGGCAGAGAGGAAAGATTCAGACGGAAAGTGAACTCCTAATTCTTTGGAGCAAAGCAAAATCTGGAGGTACACACACTTTTAGTATTCCAGAAAAATTTAACGCAACGATTTATATTATAAGCGGAGAATTGAGAGTCAAAGGTTTTGGGAATGTAGAAGAGGAGTCCTTAATTCTTTTTGAAAATGAAAATACCGATATTGAAATTACGGCAAATGCGGATACGGAATTTGTTGTTTTGGCAGGTGTGCCGATTAATGAGAAAGTTGTGCAGCAAGGTCCTTTTGTAATGAATACGGAAACGCAGATTTTAGAGGCGATGCGAGATTATCGAATGGGAAAAATGGGAATATTGATTGAAGAATAAATAACGGGTTTTCTTATAAAAAACGCCTTTCTACCACAGAACAGTAGAAAGGCGTTTTTTATTTTATCTTGATTTCAGACTACTCTATATTTTCAGATTGGTCCATCATATCTGCGACTTTAGGACAGGCTTTTCTTATGGCTGCCTTTGCCTTTGCTTCTTGTTCAGGTGTGTTCATTGCTCCATATTTAGTTTCTAAATCTGTTGCACATTTCTCACCTTCTGCAAATTTTCCTTCCAATTCAGCAAACATTGCACCTACTGCTTCGGTATCACCTGCTTTGGTCAATTCTTGAATTTTTTCATTCATTTCCACCAAAGGATTCATACAATCACATAATTCCTTTGCCATTGTATCATAGTCTGTTTCCATTTTTTTGCCTTTACAAGAAAACAAACTGACACTAAGTACTAACAATATTAGAAGAGATAAATTTTTCATTTCTTTTGATTTTAATTTTAAATTAAAAGTTAAAACATTCACGTAAAGTCTTTTCCGCTATTTTACCCTGCGGCGTATAATCTTTCGCTGGATAACCTTCATGACCTTTCATTTCAGGAAACCATTTCCAGATAAATCCACCTGCCCAATAATCTTTCTTTGAAAAAACTTCGTGTAATGCTTGTACGGCATTTGCTTGCGCTTGTTCGTTTATCGGTAAAGCATGTACATGTGGCTCGATTTCCCAAGTCTTTCCTGCACAGCCATCTACGCTCATGTAGCCATATTCCGTAAAAATAATTGGCTTATCAAATTGCTTTTGGACACGCTCGATTTCTTGTAAAGGAGGCTTCCAAGCTTCTTTAAGTTCAGCGACACTTGGCGTTTTTGCATCAGACAATGGGAAATAAGCATCAATGCCAATAAAGTCTAAATCATCCCAAAAGGCAAGTGTTTTATATTCATCCCAATTTGCGGCATAAGTCAATTTTCCAGAATAAACCTTGCGCACATCTCGAATAAATTCGCGCCAAAACTGCTCTCTCTTCGACGAACTCATTTTAAATTCAGTCCCTACACAAAATATTTTCACGCCTTTCTCCTCTGCCATGCGTGCCATGGGCATCATGTATTCACGGTATTGTTTTTCCCATTTCGCCCAGTCTTCATCTGAAAAATCCAAACCTCCCGTCCAACTTCCTGGCACATAAACTTGTGGCTTCAACAAAACATTTATTCCATTTTCATTCGCCAAATCAATCGTCTTTGCTACACCCTCTGGTCGTTCTCCCCACCATTGCCAGCTACTCTGATTGTAGCGGACAGTCGGCGCACTCGGGCGCGTATATGCAATTGGAATCACCGCAATATAATCCGCCTCAACCGCTTTTACCTCCAGCATCGGATTTCCCTTAAATGGCTTTGGCGGCGCAACAAAACTCAAACCATTCATGCGTTCACAAACAGGTTCGTCCACAGAAAAAAAGGCGCAACCAATTAATAAGATAGAGAAAAAGGAAAGGAAATATTTCATAGAGTTTAAAAAATTAGAAAACCATGAGAATGGCACAAGTAGCGTTCGTACTTCGTAAATCGTACCTCGTACTTCGATAATCATTCTTTATTAGCCAATTGCCCACAAGCCGCATCAATATCCTTACCGCGACTGCGGCGTACTGTCGTCATTACATTATTACGGATGAGAAAGGCTGCAAAATTATCAATATTTTTCTCTGACGATTTTTTAAATTCAGAACCGTCAATTGGATTATATTCAATGATATTTACATGGACAGGAAAGCGTTTACATAATTTCAAAAGTTTGCGCGCATCGTCCATTCCGTCGTTATAATCTTGGAAAGTAATGTATTCGTAACTGATACGATTGCCCGTTTCCTTGTAGAAATATTCTAATGAGTCCATGAGAATATCTAATCCGTTGTTCTCATTTATCGGCATAATTTCGTTGCGTTTTTCGTCATCAGCTGCGTGGAGAGATAAAGCTAAATTAAAACGAACTTTATCGTCTGCCAATTTTCTAATCATCTTCGCGATACCTGCCGTACTCACCGTAATCCGACGCGGCGCCATGTTCAAACCTTCTGGAGAAGTAATCAAACGAATACTTTCCATGACACTTTTGTAAGCCAAAAGCGGTTCGCCCATCCCCATATAAACGATATTGGTCAAAGGATGCCCAAAGGTATCTAAGGACTGCTGATTAACTCTAACGACTTGGTCGTAAATCTCTCCTGCATCCAAATTACGCACGCGTTTCATCTGTCCCGTCGCACAAAATTTACAAGTCAAACTACAGCCAACCTGACTCGACACACAAACCGTAAATCGTTTATCCGAAGGTACAGGAATCAAAACAGACTCAATCATGTGCCCATCAAACAAACGATAACGCGACTTAATCGTCCCGTCCGAACTACGTTGGACTTTATCTTCATTAATAAAATTAATCACAAAATTCGCCTTCAAAGTCTCCCGCAAAGCCTTAGACAGATTCGTCATCGCATCAAAAGTACGCGCCCCTTTTTGCCACAACCATTCATACACTTGCTTGGCGCGAAACTTCTTTTCCCCCATATCCAAAAACACCTCTTGCAATTGTTCTTGCGTCAGCAATCTGATGTCTATTTTTTTATCCGTTGTCGTCATATCGCAAAGATAAGGCTTATTGGTTGAATGTGTTGAATATGTTGCTTATGTTTGTCAAAAGTAAGGAGAGAGCTGAGAGGAGAGAGCTGAGAGGCGCACATGATTTATCGCATTTCTCTTGTAATATTTTTCTTGAAAATCTAAATACTAAAAATTAAAAGTCAAATAGAGAAAGGGACGGAACAAGTCAAAACAGCCCTCTCACCTCTCTCCTGACACCTCTCTCCTTGAAAATGAAAATAGCCATAAACACACGCTTTCTACTCAAAGACCGCCTCGAAGGCATGGGACGCTTCACCTACGAAACGGTAAAACGCATGGTACTCGCGCATCCCGAACACGATTTCTACTTCCTCTTCGACCGACAATACGATGAAGAATTCATCTTCGCAAAAAATGTACATCCAATCGTACTTTTCCCTCCGACACGACATGTAGTTTTGATTTACTTATGGTTTGAATTTGCGGTATATCGCACTTTAAAAAAAATAAAAGCAGACATCTTTTTATCCACTGATAATTTTTTGTGTTTAAAAACAAAAGTGCCGACCGTCTTGGTCACGCACGACTTAGCATTTGAACATTTCCCGCAATACAATCCATTTATTGTTAGAAAATACTATGCATACTTTGGCGAAAAATTTAATCGTCGCGCAGATAGAATCGTTGCTGTTTCAGAATACACGAAGGCTGATATTGTCAAAACTTATGGGATTGATGCAGACAAAATTTCCGCGGCATGCAATGGTTGTTCAGAAAGTTTTCGTCCATTATCAGATGCAGAAAAAATAGCAGTAAAAGATAGATTTTCAAAAGGAAAGGAATACTTTTTCTACGTCGGTGCAGTGCATCCGCGCAAAAACGTCCCGCAACTCATTAAGGCATTTGATAATTTTAAAAAGAATACAAAATCTGATTTCAAATTATTAATCGGCGGTCGCTTCGCTTGGCAAACGGGCACCGTTACCGAAACTTATGAACAAGCAAAGTATCGAGATGATATTGAATTTATCGGCTTTGTCTCTAATGAAGACCTGCCATTATTAATGGGCGCGACTTATGGCTTTGTTTATCCAAGTAAATTTGAAGGGTTTGGTATTCCTGTCTTGGAGGCGATGCATAGTGAAGTGCCAGTGATTACTTCCAATGTTTCTTCTTTGCCTGAAGTTGCGGAAAATGCTGCGCTATTGATAAATCCTGATGATACGGACGATTTGACGCAGGCATTAGAGCGTTTTTATACAGAAGAAAATTTACGTGAAAATTTGGTCAAAAAGGGAAAAGTACAAAGAGAAAAATTTACTTGGGAAAGAGCGAGTGATATTGTTTGGGAGAATATTCTTTCTCTTATGCCTCATGTATGACAACTTCATCGGAGAAAAATCACGATATTTGCATATTGCTAAAATTAATACTCAAACATGAAAAAATTTCTACTCTGCATGGCAATCTGTTTGCCATTTCTTTCTATCGCACAAGTCGAACAAGCGAACCTACTCGGTCAGTGGAGCGATGACGAAAACATCTTAATGGTCGGTTGGCTACAAAGTCGTTACAACGAAATTTGGGGTGTAGCTGTCAATGACTCAGAGGTAGCAATTATTGGCTCTACAATGGGTGCACACTTTATTGACGTAACTGACCCCAATAATCCTACTCCAATTCAGTTGGTAGAAGGTATGGCAGTCGGTACAAGTTTAGTACACCGTGATTATCACGATTACAATGGCTACTTGTATGCGGTAGCAGATGAAGGTAGTTCAAGTGGATTAGAAATTATAGATTTATCAGGTCTTCCAAATTCGGTAGAGCGCGTTTATGCAAGTAACGAATTCATAATAACCTCACACAATATCTTTATTGACGAAGATAATGCACGCTTGTATTCTATTGCTGGTAATAATTCTAATGGAAACTATGCGGTGGTGGTTTTAGATATTCAAGAACCTGCTAATCCTCAATTTTTAGGACAATATACGAATAGTCAAATGACAGTAAATGGTACACATGACCTTTATGTTAAAGACAATATTGCATACATTAATGGAGGAAATAGTGGTTTGCGTATCGTTGATTTTACGGATGCATCAGCTCCTGTTGTAATTGGCTCTTTGACTGAATATCCACAATCAGGTTACAATCACGCAGGTTGGTTGGACGAAGAAGGTCGCTACTACTACATGTTGGATGAGACACATGGTACAGACATTAAGGCATTAGATGTATGTGACGCTTCAGATATTCAGGTTGTGAAAACATTTGATGCAGAAGCATCTGCATCTACTTCTATTGCTCACAATGCTATCGTTCATAATAATCGCTTATACGTATCTTACTACTACGAAGGTTTGCAAGTTTACGATATTGACGACCCAGCAAATCCTGTGCGTATCTACGAGTACGATACCTACCCAGGTGCTGATGACGACTTTTTTGCAGGTGCTTGGGGTGTTTATCCTTTGTTGCCTTCTGGAAATATTTTAGTCTCTGATTTGCAGACGGGATTATATGTTTTTGAAGCCATCGAAGATGATGAAACTTACAATGTCTTAGCAGATTGTGATTTGACAAATGATGTAAGTGCTACAAATGAAATTAAAAATCTTTCTGAAATTAATATTTTCCCGCAGCCTACAAATGGTGAGTTGAATATCAAATTTGTTGCGAATGAAGGAGGTAAAGCAGATTTCGTTTTACAAGATTTGAATGGAAAAACTGTGCAGATTACTGTGGGTAATTCTATTTCACAAGGCGAGAACAACTTTAATTTCAATTTGAAAAATGCGGCGGCAGGAATGTACTTCTTGACGGTACGTGGTGAGAATTGGTCTGAAGTAATGAAAGTTGTGGTACAATAAAACTTTTCATTTTTAGTTAAAAAGGGCAGAAGAGACTTGGTGTTTCTTCTGCCTTTTTTATAAACCTACTATCTCTACCCAATATCATATCAGCCTCCTTCTTCGCAATCATAATCACATGTCTCCATACTGTTATTACCTTATTGATTTTGACTTGAACGGGAAAGATTTTGAATTTGAGTGACCCTATTCTCACAGCAATAGGGTCACTCAATAACCAATATTTTAGTAACCACTAAAACCACTTAATCGTCAAATCAATCAAGGTCTGCTTAAAGTTATTATAAGGAGGTAAAAGTAACTCCAAAGCATTCGGGATATGCTGCTTCAAAACACCACGCGCATTAGAAAAAGCCTCGAAACCATGCTTCCCATGCGCCTTTCCGATACCACTATTATTTGAGCCACCGAAAGGTAGGTTTGTATTAAAAAAGTGGACGGCACTGTGATTGATACAAGTACCACCAGCACGTGTATTGGCAATGATGTGACGTTGATTTTTCTTGCTGCCGCTGTAAATGTAGAGTGCTAAAGGTTTTTCGCGAGAATTGATTTCGTCAATCACCGTTTGAATATCCGTGTAGCCGTAAACTGGCAGAACAGGTCCAAAAATCTCATTGGTCATCAAAGTCGAGTCCTTAGAAACATTTGTCATCACTGTGGGAGCGATATAGTCTTGATTGCCGTCAGATGCACCGCCGATTTCGATTTTTGCGCCTTTAGAAACGGCATCATCAATGTAGCCTTTGACACGTCCGTGGTGGCGATTATTCACGATACGCGCGTAAGATTCTTGCTGTGAAGCATCTTCGGTATAGTAAGATTTTACGTACTCTTTTACTTTGGCGAGAAACTCCTCTTTCTTCGTTTCGTGGACAAAAAGATAATCTGGTGCGATACAAACTTGACCGTTATTGAGAAATTTACCCCAAGCGATGCGGCGGGCGGCTGCGTCGATATTTGCGGTTTCATCTACGATAGTTGGAGATTTTCCGCCTAACTCTAAGGTGACCGAAGTCAGGTGTTCTGCTGCGGCGCGCATCACGACTTTACCGATACTTGGTGCGCCCGTGAAAAAGATGTGATTGAATGGTAATTTCAGTAAATTGGTAGAAGTTGCCACGCCGCCTTCGACTAATGCCACTTCATTTTCATCGAATACTTCCTTGACAATTTTGCCCATGATAGCAGAAGCGTGCGGAGTCATTTCGGAAGGTTTAATCATCACGGTATTGCCGGCTGCAATGGCAGATGCCAAAGGTCCGAATGTCAAATTAATCGGAAAATTCCACGGCGAAATGATTAATACGACACCTTTTGCCTCGTACCTGATATAAGAACTGGAACCCAATAGCGCAATCGGCGTAGAGACCGAATGATTGCGCATCCAACGTCCAACATTACTTTTTGCATCTTTGAGTTCGGAGGTGACGGGATAGATTTCAGTCAAATCTACTTCACTTGGATGCTTACGGTAATCTTTGTACAAAGCGGTCTTGATGTCGTCGCGGTATTTCATGACGGCTTTGTGTAGTTTATCCAATTTCGCGCGACGTTCTCGTGCGGTAGTGTTAGCTACTTTGAATTGATTTTTGTGCTGCAAGTCGAAGATGCGTTGCAGCTCGGTGGTGTTGGTGTCCTTTTGGACT
>CAZQTE010000262.1:5686-8446 GCA_964595615.1 uncultured Saprospiraceae bacterium | reverse complement strand
CCACTTCCAATCCCTAACCCGCGACCGCCAAGACTCCCTCCGCCTCCTCCAAAAAAACTCCATGCGCGGCATCCGCGACAGCATCGTAGAAAAATATTCTGAGCCTGCCCACTTTATCTACGAGCTTCTCCAAAATGCTGATGATGTAGAGGCAAGTAAAGTCAAATTCATTCTCCGCACCGACGGATTATACTTCATTCACAACGGCACAGTGCGTTTCAATGTCACCGCGCCGAATCAAGCGCGAGTTGGACACATCAATGCGATTACCTCTATCGGAAATTCGAGTAAATCAGAGCAAACCAATACTATCGGAAAGTTTGGTGTCGGCTTCAAATCCGTTTTTCAATATACCGAAACACCGCATATCTACGACCCCGAAATTGCTTTTAAAATCACAGATTTTATCGTTCCTGTTTTATTAGATGACCTGCTGCATCCACTAAAAGAAAAGACAGAAACACTTTTTTATTTTCCTTTCAATCATCCTAAAAAAGACGCGGTGATTGCTTTTAAAGAGATTGAAGAGAAGTTGAAAAAATTACAATATCCGTCTCTTTTTCTTAATCATTTGCAGCAGATTGATTGGCAAATTCACAATAAATTCGGGAGTTTTAGCATCAAGACGACGGAAGAAAAAGCAATTGACAATACACAATTTGACTGGCTCGAAAGCATTCAAAAAGTAGGAAAGAAAACAGAAAAAACTTACTTTTTAAAATTTAGCAGACGAGAAGAAAAGACAGATTTAAAATATAGCGTGGTCTATATGTCCAATGAAAATGGCGATATTTTGCATGAGCGACTACACGAAATATTTTGCTATTTCCCTACAAAAGTGAGCACTCCTTTTGCCTTTTTGCTACACGCGCCTTTCTTATTAACGGATAGCAGAGAAGGAATTAAAATGGGTGAGATTTGGAATCAAAATTTATTAGAACTACTCGCCAATTTGCAAGCAGATAGTGTGGAAATGCTGCGCGATTTAAAACTCCTGACTGAAGATAGCTTTCTGGCTTTTCCTTTTCAACAACAACAAATCAAGCGGCAGAAAAAATCACTTTTCGAGGTATTTTATCAGAGTTTTTTACAAAAAATGCAGCAGTCTGACCTGCTACCCAATGGCGAAAAATTTGTGTCTGTCCAAAATGCTTATCTCGCAGAAAGTCGCCCTTTATTGTCTCTTTTTTCTAATGAACAATTAGCTGTTTTGGTCAAAAATCCCGCCGCGCAATGGATTTTTCCTAATTTAAAATCAACAACTGACCTATGGCACTTCATCAAAGATAATCTGACTGCCCAACTTGAAAAGCGCGACAGTCAAGGAAATATCAAAGAACACAGCGGCGGTGTTGTCTCGACGGAATATTTGGTGCGGCGTATAGATGTGCATTTCACCGAGCAACAAACGGATGCTTGGCTACATCAATTTTATCAAGAAATGTCGGAACGTCATCGTTCTTTGTGGCAAGGCGAGCAGGGTATTTTGCGCTATCTGCCTGTGCTGCGCCGTGCGGATAATACGGTAACAGCGGCTTTTTTTACGGAGAGGCAGCAGCCTTTAGTCTGGTTGCCTGTGCCGACGGGAACAGATTATCCTACGGTCAAAGAAGAGTTGGCAGAGGTGTCCACGAGTCTGCAATTTTTTAAAGAATTGGGATTGACCATGCCTGCGGCGAATGACGAAATTCAGTTAAATATTCTACCAAAATATCAGCAAAAAAATAGCGCAGACGATTTAGATTTTGAAAAGGATTTCGAGAAAATTTGGCAGCATTATCAAAATTCAAATATCGAACAGGCAGAAAAATTATTACTCCAATTACAGAAAATTCCTTTTCTACAAGGTATCAATCTGGCAGACGGTACGATAAAATTTAAACAAGCTAGCGAGCTTTATTTTGGGACAACTGCTTTGCAAACTTATTTTCAAAATTCGTCTATTTTTCTGCTTTTACCCGATTTTATTACTAATGAAAATGCGACAGATAACGAGCGTAAAATGGATTTTCTGCGTAAATTAGGTGTCCGATTTTATCCGCATTTTCAAGTTATTGAAGACGAGCTGGCAGACGAGGAAAGAGAAAAATTGCGAAAGCAAAAAACACCCGATGCTAAAATGGTCATGTGGGAAACGACCGCAGATTTTGCGCTGGCAGGTTTGAATGATTTTTTAAAAACAGAAATCGATTTAGAAAAATCAGTCTCTTTGTGGCACGTGCTACATTCTGTGCCGTCGGAATATATGCAGGGCAAACAATTCGGGACGTACACCTATCAATACAAGTCTGAACATCAGCTAAATTTCCCTGCGACTTGGTTGCGAGATTTACAAAAAGCCACTTTTTTATTCGATAAAGAAGGAAATGTGCATACGCCGCTTTCCATTGACTTGGAAAAAATTCATCCTGATTATGATTTAAACGCAACGCATTTTTTAACGGAAATTCTTTTTAAGAAGACAGATATTTCTGACCGTTTGGCAGGTTTAAATGCCGAGGAGCTATTAGCTATCGAACTCGGAAAACGCTTTTTACAAGACGGTTTTTCTGAGGCAGATTTGCAAAATTTAAAAGAACAAAAAAAGCGCAAAGCCGAACGTGAGGCTCGAAAAAAACGTACAAAAAAAGAAATTGAAGTCGTCCCGAAACCCGAAGCAGACGCAGATGAATTTAATCCCGCCTTTCTCTCTTCTGAAGAATTATTGGAAAAACAAGCCGAACTGCGCCGACAGTTAGAAGCAGAGTTGGAAGAGAAATT
>CAZQTE010000262.1:0-5586 GCA_964595615.1 uncultured Saprospiraceae bacterium | reverse complement strand
GAAATGGGCGACATTAGTTTGCGTCTGCAACTGGAAGATGAACGACGGATTTTGGAGGTCGAAGTGGTCAGTATTCGGAATACAAATCTGCGCGCTAAACTCAAATCTATTGATGCACTACAAGGGATTGACTTCAAAAAAGTGCGTGGCGCAACGCTCGTTATTCAAGATACAATTTTTACTTTAGAGGAATTGGTGAAGAGTTTTAAAGAACTGTCCTTTGAGCCAGAGGATAGTTTGCGCGCTTTGTTGCCAGAGTCCTTGCGCTTTATTTTTGGACCTCCTGGCACGGGAAAAACGACGCATTTGGCACGCGAGGAGATTATGCCGATTTTGGAAGGTGACCGTCCGACTAAAATCTTGGTTTTGACACCGACAAATAAAGCTGCGGATGTTTTGGTGATGAAATTGTTGGAATTTTTGCCCGACATTCCACAATCTTTGATGCGTTTTGGCGTGACCAATAATGATGCAATTGAGACAGCAGGATTGCTGAAAGACATGACTTTTGACTTTGCTGAAACAGAGCATTGTTGCGTCGTTACGACGATTACGCGCTTTCCTTACGACGGATTTAACAATGGAAAATGGGATTTTAAACTAAAAAATATTGACTGGGACATCATACTTTTTGATGAAGCTTCGATGATTAGCTTACCCGCGATTGTGCATGCGATTTATCAGCGACCGCATTCAGAATTTGTCATTGCAGGCGACCCTTTTCAGATAGAACCGATTGTTTTTGCGGAGGAATGGAAGGGAGAAAATGTGTATAGTCTCGTCAATTTGCAAAGTTTTGACCCAGAAGTGCAGCAAGAACAATTAACGCCTACGGCTTTCAAAATTCTCAATTTAGATACGCAATATCGGGCGATTTCGACGCTCGGATATTTGTACAGTCACTTTGCTTACGACGGTAAATTGCGTCATCATCGCTATCCGACAGACCAGCGTCCTTTGAAGCTAAAAAATCTGCCTTTGGATGATGTGACTGTCATTCGTTTTCCTGTGCATAAGTTGGAAACGCTCTTTCGTCCGCAGCGATTATTGAGTAGCCATTATCATATTTATTCCGCGATTTTGACGGTCGAGACGGTAAAATATTTGGTCAAAGAAATTGCCGCGCAGATGCAATCAAAAGAAAAACCGTGGCGTATTGGCATTATTTGCCCATATAAAGCACAAGCAACTTTAGTCGATAAAGTACTGTCCGCCCAAAATATTTCTGAGCCAAAAGTCCGCTGGCAGTGCGGCACAATTCACAGTTTTCAAGGAGACGAATGCGAGATTATTATCACTCTTTTGAATCCACCGCTGCACATTTCTAAAAGTCCGAATATGTTTTTGAATAAGAAAAATATTCTCAATGTGGCGATTAGTCGGGCGAGTGATTATTTGATAATACTCCAACCTGATACGGAAACAGAAAACATTGAGAACCTCTATCAAGTCAATCGCATTCAAGGCATTATTGATTATTTTTTGAAAGGTGTTTGTCAAAAATATAATAGCCGAGAAGTAGAAGAAATTTTGTTTGACTCCTTTGATTTTATTGAACAAAACACCTTTGCCACCACACATCAATCTGTGAATGTTTATGTGCAGCCTGAGAAAAAATATGAGATTCGCTGCGAAGATACTGCGGTGGATGTGCAGGTGAATGAAGACTAGGTTTGGTGGAAAACCAAACATTTATCGCTATCCAACTGAAAAATTTATCGTACAAATCGAAAAGACTGCCCTACTCCACTTTCAAGTTTCAAACTTCCAAAATAAACACCTTTTACAAAATCTGCTACAGGAATTTCTAACTGCTGCACTCCTGTATGCCAATGTTGGACGGCTCTGGTTAAGGCGTCGTCTTTCGTTTTTTCTTTCTTTGAAAAAAATTATAAAGCAGTAGCGCTAACAACAAGATAGCTATTAGTAGAAGTGAGATTTTCATCTATGTTTGTTGGTCTTTCTAAAAAAATAAATTTACGCACTTAAATTGGGAATATGTAATCTCATTTTATTTTTGCCACAGTCAAACGGGTAAATTTGACATTAAAGCAACCAATATTTAAACTTCCACAAAAAATAATCACCTCTCGTTTATTACCTTTGTCGCGTGAAAAATATCCAACGACTTTTAGAAAGCTACCGAGACGACCAACGCATATCTTCTATCGTACAATCTCTCCAGCAAGAAGCGCCGGCAAGACTACAATTAGAGGGTTTGGCAGGCTCAGCGGAGAGCTTTGTCGTGGCGGGAACTTACCTCGCGCAACCACGCCACAATCTTTTCATTGCTAATGATAAAGAGTCTGCTGCTTATATTCAAAATGACATAAGTAGTCTTTTGGATAAAAAAGCCATTCGATTTTTTCCTGATAGTTTTAAGCGTCCAATGAATTTTGAACGCTTGAACAATACCAACGTACTCCAACGTACGGAAACGATTAATAAAATTACTTCGGGGCATTCGATTGGCGAGGTGATTGTTACTTACCCAGAGGCACTTTTTGAAAAAGTTGTCGCGCCACAGGTCTTGGCAGAAAAGCGTTTGGACATTAAAATCAATGAGAGCGTCGATGTTGATTTTTTGATTGAAATATTGGTAGAATATGGTTTTTCACGTGAAGATTTTGTCTATGAACCTGGGCAGTTTTCCGTACGTGGAGGCATCGTGGATATTTTTAGCTACGGAAATGATTATCCTTATCGCGTGGATTTATTTGATGATGAGGTGGAAAGTATTCGGACATTTAATCCGACAACACAGCTATCTGTGCAGAAGATTGCGAGTGTGTCTATTGTTCCAAATATCAACACAAAATTCACGCCCGACCAAAAGGTTTCTCTCTTTAAAATCTTACCAGAAAATACCGCCATTTGGGTGCAAGATTTCCAAACAATCCTTGATAAACTACAACTTTGTGAGGAACGCGCCAATGAATTTGCAGAGACCATTACAGTTTTAGACAAAAGTGAACTGGCAGAAATTTTTCGTGACCGCGCCTTTATTCGTCCTATTGAAGTCGTAGAGGATGTGGAAAAATACCGTCTCATTTTGGTGAATGCTAAACCAGCTTCACCTCTCAAAAAGCTAAAACAATCCAATTTTGAGCGCATCATTTTTGATACCGCGCCTCAGACTTCTTTCAATAAAAATTTCAAACTTCTCATTAAAACGCTTCGCGAAAATAAAGAGAAGAATATTGAAAATTACATCTTTACGGATAATCCTCGCCAGATTGAACGCTTCTATGCTATCTTCAATGATTTAGAAGCTAATGTTGAATTTCATCCTGCGATGAAGGCGATTTCTCAAGGTTTTTCGGATAGAAACCTAAATGTATCATGCTATACAGACCACCAAATTTTCGGTCGTTTCCATCGTCCGAAAATGAAGCAAGGTTTTTCAAAAGATAAGGCTGTTAGTCTAAAAATGTTACGCGAATTGGTGCCCGGTGACCATGTCGTACACATTGACCACGGGGTTGGGCGTTACTCTGGTTTAGAAAAAATAGACATCAATGGACACGTCCAAGAGAGTGTACGTTTGATATACAAAAATAACGATGTGTTGTATGTGAGTATCAACTCACTGCACAAAATATCGAAATTTAGAGGCAAAGACGGCACCGCCCCAAAGTTAAATAAAATTGGTTCTGATGCTTGGCAATCGCTTAAGCGCAAGACCAAAAAGAAAATGAAGGACATCGCGGGCGAGTTGATAAAACTCTACGCGAAACGCAAAGCCGCTAAAGGTCACGCCTTCCCACCAGACGGATATTTGCAAGCAGAATTGGAGTCGAGTTTCGTTTACGAGGACACGCCAGACCAATTTAAGGCGACGCAAGAAGTGAAGGAGGATATGATGAAAGAATATCCAATGGACCGTTTGATTTGTGGAGATGTTGGTTTTGGAAAGACGGAAATTGCGGTGCGTGCGGCTTTTAAAGCAGTAGTTGGAGGCAAGCAGGTGGCGATTTTAGTACCAACGACAATTTTAGCTTTGCAGCATTATAAGACTTTTCAAAAGCGGTTGGAAGGGTTAGGCGTGGATGTAGATTATGTAAATCGTTTTAAAACAGCGAAGGAAAAACGGGAGATTTTTCAAAAACTAAAAGACGGAAAATTAGATATTGTCATTGGCACACACGCCATTTTAAGTAAACAAATTGGCTTTGAAGATTTGGGGCTTTTGATTATTGATGAGGAACAAAAATTTGGGGTGGCTGCGAAGGAAAGACTGCGAGGAATTAAGGTTAATGTGGATACTTTGACTTTGACCGCGACACCAATTCCGAGGACTTTACAATTTAGCTTGATGGCTGCGCGAGATTTGTCTATTATTCGGACTCCGCCGCCTAATCGTCAGCCAATTCATACGGAGACACGCGTTTTTAGTCCTGATGTGGTCAAGGAAGCTATTGATTATGAAGTTTCGCGCGGTGGTCAGATTTTCTTTGTCCATAATCGGGTAAAAACGCTTCCAGAAATCACAGCAATGGTTCGCCGTCTTTGTCCAGATGTGGACATCGCTATGGCGCATGGTCAAATGGAAAGTAAGAATTTGGAAAGAATTCTTTTGGACTTTATCGACCGCCGTTATGACGTTTTGGTTTCGACAAATATCATTGAGACAGGTTTGGATATTCCGAATGCGAATACGATGATAATCAATAATGCGCAGCAATTTGGGATGAGTGATTTGCACCAATTGCGGGGTCGGATTGGACGCTCCAATAAGAAAGCTTTTTGCTATCTTTTTACGCCGCCAATTTCTGTTTTGACATCTGATGCACGGAAGCGATTAAAGACAATTGAGGAGTTTAGTGATTTAGGAGCTGGTTTTGATATTTCGATGCGCGATTTGGATATTCGAGGAGCTGGAAATATTTTAGGAGGAGAACAAAGTGGTTTCATTTCTGATATTGGTTACGAAACTTATCAGAAAATCTTGGAGGAAGCAGTCCATGAATTGAAAAACAATGAATTTAAAGAACTCTTTAAAGATGATGTCCAAAAACGTCGCGAATTCGTAACTGATGTGACGATTGAGACGGACGAAGATATGTTGCTGCCAAGTACCTATGTCGAGAGTGTGCAAGAGCGTTTGCGCCTCTATACGAAGTTGGATGATGTGAAGAATGAGCGCGAATTGGTGGATTATGTGAAGGCTTTGCAAGACCGATTTGGGAAAGTGCCGAAGCAAGCACACGGTTTGTTTTTTGCGCTACGTTGTCGTTGGATTTGTAAAGAATTGGGTTTTGAGCGCTTGATTTTTAAAGACAAGAAAATGCGTTGTTTCTTTGTTGAAGATGCACAATCTTCTTTTTATGAAACGGAGGTTTTCAAGCGTGTTTTCAAATGGGTCGGCACTAAAGGAAAAGCGAAAAATATTTCTATTAAGCAGTCTCGCAAGTATCTAATTATGGTGAAAGAAAATGTAAAATCATTAAGAGAAGCGAGAATGATTTTGCAGCAAATCAGAGAAGCTGTATATTTGGAAGAGTTTAAGAAATAGTTGGTGGTTGGTGGTTGGAAGGCTATTCTGACTTGAATATTATCAATCGCTTCAATTATTACTCAAATAAA
>CAZQTE010000261.1:0-8455 GCA_964595615.1 uncultured Saprospiraceae bacterium | reverse complement strand
AAGATGATATTGGTTTAATTGTGTTCTCTTTTTGCTGAAATTCTACGACAAAATTAACAAATAGTTTGTAAAGTTCAAATGTTTAAACAAAAAAATGCCGATACGAGGTGCAGTTCTAACTATCTATTTTTACTCGCTTAATTCACTTGTATCTCATCCACAAACAACCAAGCCCGATGCCCTGCACCTTGTTTACCGTCTGGAATCATTCCATAATTCTCTATTTCAAATTTCAGATAGCGTCCTTGATTTTTTGGCAAGGGTAAATTCGTTTGAATGACGACTCCCCTTCCCTCTCCTTTTACTTGTCCGGTACTCGCAATTTCTGTATATTTTTCACCGTCAGTAGAAGATAAAACACGAATAGATTTTGGTAGATAAATCCATTGTCCTTGACCTTTATAAAAACGCATTGTAGCTTCCTTAAAGTCAGTCATTTCTCCAAAATCAATGACCGCATCTACGCTTTCGCCTTTGTAACCTAACCACTCTGCGCTGCCGTAGCGTTCATCGCCAGTTACGCCGTTGATTAAGGAACTGAAACCATTTCCTGCGTATTTTGGATGCGGTTCTTTGGAGAGTTCGATTGACTTTCCTGCGGCTTTGTGCCATTTGAATATTTCGGTGATGCCGTTGCCTGTTGGTTTATCATTGATGAAGGTTTGGGCACGTAATTTTGTGGCTTTTGTGATGTTGATTGGCGTTGAATAAGTGGGACTTTCGGCAGTTGGTTGGCTGTCGTCCATTGTGTAATGAATGACACCACTTTCAACTTCTTTTTGCAGTTTGACCTGGACACCATTTTCTGCTTTAATGTCCGATTTGACATCTAATAAATGATTGGCAGATTTTATTCCCATGCTCTCTAATCGTCCAATATGTGGCAACAAACGACGCGCGAAATCTGGATAATCCTTATTCTCATTTGGCGACCAGGCTATCTCCGCTAAGGCACAAGTACGTGGAAACATCATGTAATGCAATTTCTCTTCGGTAGGAATATATTCTGTCCACAAATTAGCTTGTACACCTATGATATGCTTCTTTTCTTCTGCATTCAACTCAGCAGGGACAGGGTCATAACTATACACTTTTTTCAAAGGTAAAAGTCCACCTATCGCCAAAGGTTCAGTTTTAGCAGGAGATTGATAATAATCAAAATAGCAGTAAGTCGTCGGGGTCATCACCACATCGTGTCTTTGCTTTGCGGCTTCGATGCCACCCTCTTCTCCACGCCACGACATCACAGCGGCATTCGGTGCTAAACCACCTTCTAATATTTCGTCCCAACCAATGATTTTGCGCCCTTTACTGTTTACAAATTTCTCCATGCGCTGGATAAAATAACTTTGCAAACCGTGTTCGTCTTTTAGATCTTTTTCTTTTATCAAATTCTGACAAAATGTGCTTTCTTTCCACTTCGTTTTCGGACATTCATCGCCGCCGATGTGGATGTATTCCCCTGGGAATAAATCCATTACTTCCGTCAAAACATTTTCTAAAAACTCAAAAGTCTCTTCTTTTGGACAAAAAACATCATCAAAAACGCCCCATTTTGTACCTGCCTCAAATGGTCCTTCGGTACAAGCTAACTCTGGATAAGCTGCTAAAACGGCTACGGAATGACCTGGCATTTCTATCTCAGGTACGACCGTAATAAAATTGTCAGCTGCATAAGCTACTACTTCTTTGATTTCTTCTTGCGTGTAGAATCCACCATACTTTTTACCGTCATATTGCTGTGGGTCATCACTAAAATGTCCAATTAAAGTTTCTTTTCTAAAGGCAGAAATCTCGGTAAGCTTTGGATATTGCTTGATTTCAACGCGCCAACCTTGGTCATCTGTTAGGTGCCAGTGAAAACGATTGATTTTGTGATAAGCTAATTGGTCAATGAAGCGTTTTACGGCAGCAACATCGTAAAAGTGGCGCGATACATCTAAGTGCATTCCACGGTAGGCGAAACGTGGATAATCAGTAATTTCAACGGCTGGGATGCTATTTTCCTTGGCTAATTGCCGCAAAGTTTGTACAGCGTAAAAAGCACCTGTTGCATTTTTCGCTTGAACTAAAATACGGTCTGAGTTGACGGAAAGGGTGTATTTTTCTTCCTCTTCAAAATCTTTTAATTCGATAATAATTGCATTACTCTCTGTGCTTTCTGTTTGAATATTGTCCGCGCTCACATTTGAAAAAACGGTCGAAATATATTGCGCAGACCTCTTAAAATCCTCTGCATCTGGTACGACAATTTTTGTGTCTTTGTCCAATTGAAAAGAACCATTTTGGACTTTTAATTTCACGGGCTGCGGAATGATATTATACCTTTCAATGGAATTGATTTCTTGCTTATTGTCTTGACAAGAAACGAAAGAAATGAAAAGAAAAAGGAAGAAGATATTTGATTTCATAATTTAGTTTTTCGATTGTTTCAATCCTTGGATTTGCCCGACAGCAAACAGGAAAATAATTACGGCAACGCCTGCAATCATATTATTCCCGGTTTGAGAAATACCAAAGGGCTGCAACAAAACTAATAAAAGGCTACCCAAAACCCATAAAGCATCTTGAGAAATGATGAATTTTACGAGTTTGACATCGTATTTTTTGACTTGAGAAAAGACAAAGCCTGCAAAGAAGAGTAAAACTACTCCGATAATTCTGAAAATCAAGGCATTATTGACTTCAAAAAGTTCGGCAAATTTCTCTGGAAAAATGGAGAGAAGAATGCCTGATGCTGTAGAGAAAGTGGCGTTGGCGGCGAGTGTATTTTTTAGTAAATCCATGACTCTTAGTATTTGTATTTTAAGCTAATGACGTAACCTAAAAGAAGTAGTGCTAACAATTAGCATTTTAGAACTCGCCAAAAGTGCTACTTGTTGCCACTTTTGGCAAGATATAAATTATTTCTCATGTTACAATAACTCATTTCACCCATTCCAAAAAGATAAATCAGACAAGCAGAAAGTAAGTAAACTCCTACAAAATTTATAATCACTTTCATACAAAAAATTCAGCCTTCCAAAGCTGTCGCGACTCAGAATAAATCGAACATATCAAGCCAACTCTCCGTTTTAGCGACCAATTTACTAATCAAAAAAATTAAAATGCTAAACAAAATCAAACTTACATTATCCCTATTATCTATTCTGACTCTAAGCTTTATTTCTTGTAATAACGAGACTGTAAATACGAATAATACTATTGAAAATCAAGAAACAACAGCGGAAGTAGTTCCCGAAAAAGTTCAAATGAATATTTCAGAAATGAACTATCAACAAGCTTCTGAAAATATGTTGCGTGATCTAGCAGACGGCAAAGATGTAAATGAGTATGCGGAAAAATTTGCGGCAGCAAACTTAGAACAATTAGCAGCAGAAATCAATACAGACGATAAAAAGAAAGCCTTTTGGATTAACTTATACAATGCCTATATCCAGAAATTATTGATAGAAAATCCAAGTCTTTACGATGACCGTAATGATTTTTTTGGAGAAGATAGATTTATCATCGCTGGAAAAGAAATTAGTTTTGACAAGGTAGAACACGGCATTATTCGGTCTTCTACCATGAAACTTTCTGGTGGCTTTTTAGGAGAAATATTTGTCGGTGGCTATGAGAAAAAATTACGGACAGACGAAGTTGACCCACGTATTCATTTTGCGGTTAACTGTGGTGCAAAAGATTGTCCGCAAATTCATATTCTTTCTCCCAATACTGTTAATGCAGAATTAGATGAAATGACCAAAAATTATCTAGGTAAAGTAGCAGAATACGATGCTGCTTCTAATGTTGCAAAAACGACTTCTTTGATGTCATGGTTTCGTGGCGATTGGGGTGGTAAAGACGGAGTAGTTGATTTTTTAAAGAAATATGATATTGTTCCTTCTACGGCAACTGATGTTGAATTGGAATTTAAAGACTATGATTGGACTTTGAATACAGGAATGTTTGCGGAAGAAGTTTAATCGGTATTTTCATTTCATCTTTTTATCACCCTAAAAATTAAACTAAAATGTCCTACCAAACTGACCAAACAGGCGGTGCTGTTTCTAATGATGCACCTCAAGAAATTGACCTTAACTCTGGGATGATTTTCGAAAAACTAGATACGTGGTTAGACGGTTTTGTGCGTTTATTACCTAATATCGGCGTAGCAATCATTGTTGCTATCATCTTTTACTTTCTGGCGAAATTAGCACGCAATATTATTCTAAAGTCAACCAAATCTAATAATCGAGAAAATCTGGGGCAAGTACTTGGTGGCTTTGTTAAGTGGGTCATATTTGCAGTCGGTATCATGTTGGCATTGACGATAGTGGTTCCTTCTCTAAAACCAGGAGACCTCATAGCAGGACTTGGTGTCAGTTCCGTTGCTATTGGTTTTGCGTTTAAAGATATTCTACAAAACTGGTTGGCGGGTCTCTTGATATTATTGAGACAACCCTTCGAAATTGGTGACCAAATCGTCGTTAATGGATTTGAAGGTACAGTAGAGCGTATCGAAACGCGCGCGACTATTATTAAGCAATATGATAACGAAAGAGTCGTCGTGCCAAATAGCGACATTTATACAAATGCCGTAAAAGTCAAGACAGCAAATGAACTACGTCGTTCTCAATATGACATTGGCGTAGGCTACGGAGATGACCTTCAAGAGGCAACGGACGTTATCCGCAAGACACTCGAAAATATAGAAGGTATTGATAAAGAGAAAGGCGTAGATGTATTGCCTTGGGACTTGGCAGCGAGTTGGATAACAGTTAGAGTACGTTGGTGGACAGATAGCCAACGTTCAGAAGTGGTAAAAGTCCATGCGCGCGTTATCAGAGAAGTAAAAGAAGCTTTAGACGCTGCAAAAATAGATATGCCTTACGATACAAAAGTTCACTTATTCCATGATCAAACGGAGGAGACAGACGGGGATAGAACTGCACAAAGAGAAGGCTGGCCTCAGGATAAAGAAGGGAAAAATCCTAGACCTCGTTGGACAGCAAAGAATAAAAAAGAAAATAAAGAAGAAGGTCAATTTGCACAATAGACTTGTTTGCAAATAATCAAATTAGTGCTTGAATTTATAAATGATGTCACGTACTTACTTGACTTTCGAACAATTTTTAAGAGCTTGTCTAAAACCTATAAGACTGAAAATCAACAGTTTACTACCGTATAACAAAAGTTTTTATACGCCTTTATAATCGCAAAAAAGTACGAAAAGTTGATGCGATAGCTTGTGCCGAGCATCTGCATTTGTAAAATGTTGGTTTTGAAGGAACGCTAAAAAAATTTAGACAAGCTCTAATCTAACCAAAAGACTTATTGGCAAATAAGTCCAAAATTTTAAATAAAATGAATATACATAATTTTTTAGTAGCAGTAGCTTTAGTTTTAATCTCAAGCCTCACCATTAACGCACAAAATCTAAGAGTTGAGAATGCAAGTGTAATTATTGATGACACGCAAGTACCTGCCGTAAAGGTAGTTATGAATCCTGCTCCGAAAAAAGTAAAAGAAGCATTTAGAGATTATATTAGTGACAGGTATGATGTCAAAATGAAAGGAATTGGATTTTTATCTAACAAAGACGTTTTGACTGCTGAAGGTGTACAAATTCCTACAATAACATATAATGACATGGATTTAAAAGCGAAAATCGTGGAAAATGGAGACAATACAGAGATGTATGTTGTCGGAACATTGGGATACGATGTTAATATCTCGCCCGATAGTTATCGTACAGAATACCGCGCAATGAAAAATATCACTGTTAACTTTTTGAACGAATTTTTACCAGAATATTATCAAGAACGCGTAGATGAAACCCAAGATATGTTGAGTGATTTGATTGACAACCGCAATGATTTGAGGGATGATTTAAAAGATAATAAAGATAAAATTGCAGAATTGGAAAAGGAGAATAGAGAATTGAGTACAGAAATAACTTCTGTTGAAGCCAAAATCCAAGAAGCAGAAATGAAGTTAGACAACCGTCGTGACAACTTGCAAAAAGTGAACCGTCGATTGAATGATGTGGGCGATAAATAGACTTTAAACCAGTTTTCTAACTAGAAAAAAAGAAGCCCAATTTACGTCACGTAAATTGGGCTTCTTTTTTTAATTCTATCAGGATAAAAATCATCCCACTCGATAATAAACCGATTTCAAATAAGCCCCTTCCGCAAATCCAATCGGGTGGTCTACATCATGAAAAGTTCTATCCAATTCCTCAAAACTCTTCCCAGATTGATTTAAAACACGTTCATTTATCGCAAAAAATTCCTCAGCTTTCACACGACTAGAACAAGAACAAGACAATAAAATTCCGTCTTTTACTAATATCGGTAAAGCTGCTTTTATCAAACGCGTATAACTCTCCATTGCCCGAGCACGCTCACTTTCTCGCTTAGCAAATGAGGGCGGGTCAAGCACGATTAAATCAAATTTCTTTCCCTCTTTTGCTAACTCCGCTAAACCAATAAAGGCATCTACTGCCATAGTTCGATGATTAGCTTTCAGGTCATTTAGAGTGACATTTTTCTCTGCCATACCGAGTGCCTGTGCGCTGATGTCAAGGCTCGTCACCTCCTTCGCACCTCCTGCCAATGCGTGTACTGAAAAGCCACCAGCATAGGCAAAAATATCTAAAACTGTTTTATTCTTAGATAGTTCTCCTACCTTTTTTCGATTGTGTCTGTGGTCGAGAAAATAACCCGTTTTATGTCCGTGTATGACATTAGCAGAAAAGCGTAAACCATGCTCGCGAAAGATGACTTCTTCGTTTTCTAAAATACCATGCAAGACTTGTCCGTCTTCTAAACCCTGCATTTCTTTTGGTAAATTTTGCAATAAACGACTGAGGCGTAAAACCAAGGTTTCGCAATTAGAAATCTTTAAAAGAAAAGGAAAAATCATAGATAAATAAGGCAACCAAATCGCGGAATACAACTTTACTACCAAGACTTTATCATATACATCTGCAATAAAACCTGGCATCCCGTCATTTTCCCCATAGACTAATCGATAACTATTGGTATCGGTCGCTAAAAGTGTTTTTCGTTTATTAAAAGCAGTACTTATTTTGTCTTCAAACCATGCTTCATTTAGAGTTGCAGACTTACCGCTGACTAATATTTTTACGCGTATCGGTGAATGTGGGTCATACAAACCTAAGGCGAGAAATTTATTTTTCTTTTGGTCAAATATAATGGCTAAATCTCCAGCTTTGCCTTCTTTATTAACTTTTGCAATGCCTGACTCGAAAACCCAAGGGTGAGATTGGCGCACTGCTTTTTCGGCAGCGGGGCGTAGTTTTACGGCGAGGCGTTGGGGGTTTATTTCAGGAAAATTTTGCATAGAAAAGTCATTTTCGCAAAGATAGTTTTTAGAAATGGGTGGAAGGAAAAGAAAAGAATAAAATTGGGAAAACAATTGGTAGTGGGTGAAAACGGCTGATGCATCTTTTTTATTCACAAGGTGACTTTGAGTCACCACGTGAGTATCCACCGTTTTGACCCATTACCAAAACAATTAAAGTCGTGCGCTCACCTCCGCAATTAATTTTTCGACTTCATTACCATATATTTGTTCAAAGCCCAATTCTCTTGCGCGCATTAAACTGACAAGCGCTAATTTATCATTACCCAAAGCAAGGTGAAATAAAGCTTTATTCTTGTGTACATAAGAATTCTCTGGTTCTAAAGATAAGGAATGTTCAATATCGATAATTCCCTTATCAGTTTCCCCCAATTGAATGTATGCAAAGCCACGATTATTATAAGCAAAAGCATAATCTTTCTCCATGCTGATAAGCTGATTGAAGTTCTCTATTGCCTCTGTATATTCTCCAATTTTCATTCTCTCGTAACCTAAATTATTCAAAGCATTTATATCAATCATATTTCTAAAACTACTATCGAAACCACTGTCAAGAATAGTATCATCTATAGAGGAATTATCCTGAGTTTTAGCCATACTCAATATCTTTTTATAAATTTTTATTGCCTCCTCTATCTGTCCGTCTTCAGATAAACTATAAGCCAAATTAAACAAGACTTCTTTACTTTTTGGATGTTTATTGAACAGCTTTTGCGCTAAATCAATAGCTAATTTATAGTCCTTAATTGCAATCGAACAGTTTAATTTAAGTACTAAAAGTGTAAAGGCATCAGGATACTTCAGTAAACCTTTTTCAATAATCTCTTGCGCACGCGCAATTTCACTTAGATGATAATGGCAAAGTGCATGAATTCCAAATTGTCTAATAGGAATCGTAAAAGAAGTATCAATACTCTCAAAAAGCTCTATAGCTTCGATAAACATCCTACGCTTATACCGTCGATAAGCTTTGTTACGGGTATTTCGGTTTTTGTATTTTTTGAGTAGAGAAAACATATTTTATTGATTAAGTAAAAGTAATTCAATAACTTGAGCCATTATACTTGTTCTTTTTCCTTCT
>CAZQTE010000260.1:0-8466 GCA_964595615.1 uncultured Saprospiraceae bacterium | reverse complement strand
GTTCATGGTTTTATAACGCTTTTTTGAGGGGAAAGGAACATGGGGGAGGTGTTAATTTTTTCTGAAAAGCTGTGATATAGCATTTCATCTTATCAATGAGGAAAGCGAGCTTTTACAAATTTTTCTGTTTTTTCAATTTGTTGATAAATTTGATTAAAGACTGTCATACGACTTTTTTCTGCATCTTCTGATATTGCAATTGACCGTTTTCTGAGTTTAACAAACATATCATAAGAGTATTGCCAAAATTTTTCATCTCTACAAAAGAAAAAATTAGGATTATCATAAGTACAGAACAAAGAATTACTACTCTTTCCTTTCAAAATAACAGTATTGTTAGTATGCGCAATTTCATTATGATATAAATTGAACTTTACTTCTCCATTTCTGCTATTAGCTTGCTTTTTTAAGCCACATTTTGCAAAGCCTTGTAGCTGTTGAATGACACTTTTTAGTTGATTGCATATCAATAGTGGACAATCTACATTCTTAAAAACACCACTCTCAGTATAATACCGAAGCTGACTAAGCGTATTTTTAACGACCGAACTGCTCCAAATTTCAGTTGTCGGCATTTGGTCGAATCTATACATCATTTCAGAGAACAAAGAGTTGTAGTAACTTACATCGTACAAATCGCGTGAAAATTGACCTTGAGATTGTTCCGTTTCCCATACTGTCCGCCCGTAAATGAATAATTTGAATAAACCTAATTCGGGATATCGTAAGTAGTAAAATATAGGAAGTTCGGAAGTGATATAAAATATTTCAGTCTCGTCATCCGCAGCAGCTTCTACATGTCTTAGAAGACCAAGGATATAGTCTTTTTCAGATTTTATTGTAGCATTTAATGTCGGTAGATTGATAACGAGTTCACTATCAGAACGAAGTAGCTTGTCAATAGAAAAATTAAAATCATTACTTAGAATATGTAATTCTTCAAAAGATAATATTTTTTTTCCAGAAAGGCGGGCATAGGCGGATGACTCTTTTATACCTAATATCTCAGCGAGTGTAGATACGCCTTTTCCGTCAGATTTGATTTGTTTTAAAATATGAACCAATAATTCTTTTTGGATGGATTGAGTGCTTTTTTGCATTTTCGGATTTTTTTTAGAACGTGTAGTGAGTTTTTTCCAGAAAAGCTGGAAAATAGGGTTATTGATTTTGTGATTTTAAGAAAAATGAGAATAAATGACTTTTATTTTTACTTTATCTTTGAAAACAAGAATTTATTCTAAAATAAATCCAAAAATAAAAAAAAAACTACTAAAGAGTGCATTGGTTCAAAGTATAATTTTGTGTTAAATTAAATTTTAACCATAAAACTTTGTATTATGTACAAAATGACCATTTGGCTCGCACTGCTGCTCTTTAGCTTTTCGGCCTGTAAAAAAGATGTAGCGCTAGAGTCTGACCGACCAGACAATTCCGCAAACTTCTCAGGAAAGTTAAGTTATGAGACAGACCAGTGGAGTATTTTTAGAACTGCAAACGAAGCCGATAAAAGTCAACTGACTAATCGAGAATTAGCTATGTTTCAGCCCGTTCATCGTAGGAATAAGGTAGATGTTACTCTACACAAAGACGGTACGGTACGCTGGGTCTTAGAAGAGTTGCCTGTGACTCCCTTAGTTCAACACAACACTCTACCAGACCCACGTCCACCAAAAGTAAAGACAATCATTGAAAATGGTGTCATCACACATTTGGATAAGGAGGGAAATGTTTTAAGGACTTTCGAGACTGATATGCAGCCATTTGATGATTTATTAGTATCGGTATTTGACCCCAAGGCTAATGTACAATCCCTTTTATCTACTCAAACTAATGTAACTACTGTAGCAGGAGAACGCGATGAACGATTTGTGAAAACGACCGAGATAGACCCTATTACAAACTACAAAAAAGAATATTTGGTAGATACCGAAAAAGAATTAGTCGTAGAGACTAAGATTTTTGATGAAACTAATCAGTTGAAAAACAAGACGAGAATGGACTACGATATGTGTCTTTTGAATGAATTAGATAAACCAACTTTACAGAGGATTAGAGCGAGTTCGGGTGGACAAAATCCAGAGTCTGCTATTGAAATAATCAATGAGATTACTACGGAGATAATGAACCTCAACTTTGAAGATTATTTGAACTAAGTCTTCTTGACAAACCTTTTTTCATCAACAAAAAAAGATAACAATAATGAGAATATTTTTAATAAATTTGTTTGCTACTCTGCTGGTGTGTACCAACATGAATGCGCAAAAAGAAATCTACTTTCTTCATGGCAGCGGAGGAGAAAGCTTAGTTGATTGTACTGATGTGTTAGCAGGTAATTTCCCCAATTGTGACGAAGAAAATTCTGCAAGTGTCAATTTTTCTTCTTCATGGCAGATTTATGATGCGCGTTACTCAGCAAGAACAAGTGTACAGAATACGCGAAGAATAGCCTATACCTCTAATATGGGAATTCCCACAGCAGGTACAACGGCACGAGCGGCTTTAGATGCAGGTGTTCCCAACTCGCCACCACCTTCGACTAATAATATTGCTTGGGGGCATAGTTTTGGAGGACTGGCGATTAGAGAAATGGAACGTAATGGAATGGCAGGAGATTTCGGAGGGTTTATCACTGCAGGTACAACCCATAATGGTGCGAAAATGGCGACCAGTTTTGCCAATGGTGATGCTTTAGAATTTTTAACAGAAGGATGTACCGAAGCAGGTACGGAACCAGTTAGTGCTTCGGCTTTGTTATTTCCCTTTCCTTTAGCGATTTTTGGATTAGTAGGAGGTTTTACGGGAGACTTATTTTGTGAAGGGCGAATAATGGGTGCTTTTGAAGGAGATAAGGGAGTATTTACTGGTGATGCAACCATTAATGATTTACAACCTAATAGTACGGCAATAAACAATTTAAATAATTTTCAAAGCACCAAAAGAATTATTAATGTTTTTGGAAGTGAGAATAGTCCTGTACATTGGCGCTGGTTAAGTAGTGTACTTCCGCCTATAGAGGATAATGACTTTTTTACCACTCCGGAGTCGAGACCAGCATTTTTATCTCTGAATACGACCCAAGAATCTCCAGAAGCTCTACACAATCAGATATTAGGGCTGCAAGAATTAGAAGGAGATTTAGCTAATTTAACCGCTGCACTTGGAGTAGCTTTTATTTTTAACCCACTGACTTTTCATAAAGCTCCTGCTGCATTTTTTGCTTCTGCTCAATGGAATCAAGGCGAAAACTGGTTGGAAAACAGTGAATCTGGTTGGAATGATTTGATTGGTGCGACAGATGATTTTGTTACTTTTGAAGTAATCGAAACACTGCAAATGATAGAACCCTGTCAAGAGATGATATTAGACTCCGACTTCGGCTACGCATGGTTTTACGAGACCTTGACCTGTGAAGAAAGAGCAGCTTGCTATGAAGTTGTATCGACCAGTACTGTGATTAATTCTGTACCTGTGAATGGGGTGAGTGATGGGATTGCGCATCAGTTTGCGGCGCGGATGCCTGGAGCTTGTTTCTTTTCAAATGTGGGAATGGTTATCCCTGGAAACCCCAATGCATCAGGTGTAAATCATCAAGAGTTGGTTAATCATCCTTTGATGACGAGTATTTATGATGGGATTATGAACGAGGCATTTCAGCCAGATGGTGTTAATCAGTGTACTGAAGATGTATTAAGTTTTTTCAATTCTCCTAATTAAGAAGTTGCTTGGTCAGCTTTAATCTTTTTTGGAGCTGACCAAGTATTAAATAAATAAAATTATGAATAAATTTTTCATTATTTCTTTTTCTATTGTATTTATTAGCATGTCATGTAAGAAAGATGAAGTCAATCAAGAGAATTCCAATACTCTAAAATTGGTATGGAGTCAAGAAGTAGAAGAAGTAGAAGAAGTAGATTATGTTTTTACTTTTAATCCTGTGATTTATGACGACATTGTTATTTATTCTTGGCACACAACGACACCCAAGACAAATCCAATAGTCGCTTATAACAAGAGTACTGGGGAAAAAGTATGGGAGTGGGCAGATTTTTTTTCAAATCCTGAATATATCGGGAGTGGAAGTAAAAGAACCTATGTTTATGATAATATTTTAGTTTTGACATCAACGTACGGGAATCTTTACGCTGTAGATATGAATACTGGAGAAACGTATTGGAAGATAGCAGGTGTTTCAACTCGTCATCAAATCAGAGGATACGAAAATAAAATTCTTACTGTTTCTCAATCAATCGAAGAGCCAGATGACGGAATATACATGATTGACGTTTTGACAGGAGATTACGAAAAAATTTATGACTTAGAAAGAGGAGAGAATCAAAAAATATCAAGCAATCCTCCAATTTTATATAAAAATGAAACGGGAGAATATGTTTTCTTTACAACATATACCCTATATGAAACAGTATCTTCTGAAGGCATTAGCCATTCTTTATTTTATAATATTGACCACGACTCAATCATTTTGGAAGCAGATGAGATGTTACATAGTTTGGGGTACGAAAATTATAAGGGAAAAATTTATGGTGGAGTAGGAGAAGGTACAAAGATTAGATGCTATGATAACGAAAGTTTGCAACTTATATGGGAAAAAGAAGCGTCTGGAGGGATAGGACAAGGTGGACTAACATTTGTAGGAGAAAAATTAATTCATGGTTCTGGTACTCTTGAGGTTATATGTAGAGATGTAGAAACAGGCGAAATTCTTTGGAAAAGTCCAAGTACCTTTTTAACCAGTCCTTTTGAACATTATGAAGGACGAATTTATTATTCAAACAATGGATTAGCTGTCTTGGATTTAGAAACAGGTCAAAGTTTAGCAGTCATAGCTTCGCCAAATTCAATTAAGGACAACAATGTATTTTTCGATACAGCATTGAGTATTGATAAAGAAACAGGTCGAGTTTATTCTGCAGATTATAGAAATGCCCTCTGCTACGAACCCTACGGACACTAATCCAAAAGCACCGCTCCTCAGCGGTGCTTTTTTATTGATATAAGATAAAATAATTTACGTTTCAATCGACATTCGTTTCATTTTAGCTTTTTTGCAGTTGTAACTTTGGCTATGCTTGGTTTTATGAAACTCTGACTTGTGAAGAAAGAGCAGCTTGCTACGAAGTTGTATCGACCAGTACAGTGATTAATTCTGTACCTGTGAATGGGGTGAGTGATGGGATTGCGCATCAGTTTGCGGCGCAGATACCTGGACAATGTGTTTTGTCGAATGTTGGCTCTGGTCAAGGGGTGAACCATCAAGAATTAGTAAATCACCCAGCAATGACATCAATTTACGATAGTATAATGGACGGAGACTTTTCATTAACTCCACAAAATAATTGCGATACGGATACGCGTAATTATTTTAAATCATTATAGAAGCAAATCCAAACTATCTATTTATAGTGAGTAGATAGTTTGGGTTTTAAATTAGCATTATGAATATTTTATATAGCAAATTGATTACTTTTTCGTTTTTATTATTCTTAAGTGCATCTTGTGAAAAGAATAGCAACAAAGAACCTTTACCAAATACTACTAATTTTGAAATAGAATGGCAAACTCTCTCTCCAGAAGAAGGATATACTTTTAATTTTCAACCTATTATCTACAATAATGTAGTCATTTATTCTTGGCACACAACTTCTCCTCAAGTTACGCCTCTAATTGCTTACAATAAGAGTACAGGCGAGAAAGAATGGGAGTGGTCAGATTTTTTTTATAATCCTGAATATACAGGGGCAAAGAGAATAATGTATGTCTATGAAAATAAGTTAATTTTCTCTACAACATATTTAAATTTATATTGTGTAGATATGAATACAGGGGAAACATTATGGAGACACGAAGGAAAAGGAAGTCGGCCTCAGGTTCGCGGTTGTGAAAATTTCGTACTTAGTACGGCCTCTGATTTATCAGACGGAAATGGTTTATATTCTGCTATATTTTTAACAGATATAAATACAGGAGATATTCGCGAGATAAAACGTTTTTCTATGGAGAATGGCTATCAGCCAAAGCTAAATACACCATTACTTTATCGGAATAGTATAGGAGAATTAGTTTACTTTCAAACATATACTTTATATAACAGCTCTTTAGAACCTGAAACAATAGTAAAAACAATAGCATATAATATAGACCAAGAAGAAATTTATTTTGAAAACGAGGCAATGATTGATGATATTGGTTATGAGTATAATGACCATAAAATCTATGGTAGTACATATCCTGATGGCTCAGAATTAGTTTGTATTGATGCTGAAACATTTGAGATATTATGGGAAGCAGACACTCCTGGAGGGATTGGACGTTCAGGAATATCTTTTGTTAGCGACAATTTAATACACGGTTCAGAAGCTTTAAGTACAGGAAATGAGGTTTATTGTAGAGATAAGAATACTGGAGAGTTAAAGTGGAAATCACAAGGAGTAGCACAAAGCAGTAGGCATGGTCATTATAATGCCAAAATTTATTTCTCAAATGGTAATTTATTTATTCTAGACTTACAAAATGGAAATAAGCTACATACCGTTGTTTCTCCTGATTATGATGCAGATGAAGGAGCTTTTTTCGACAGAGTTTTATCAATTGACCCCGAAACAGGTCGTATCTACACAGCTAATTACATAAGTGCCCTCTGCTACGAACCCTACGGAAACTAAAACAAGAAGCATCGCCAATCTTTTTTATTGATATAAGATAAAAAAGATTGTACGGCTACAAAATAGCTCGCTTAGATAAGTTATTTCTAAAAAATATACATGATTGAATATAGTCAATCCTGTATATTTTTACCCCACCTCCTTCAACTTCTTCTTCAAAGCAAACAACTCATCCCGAAACTGCGCCGCCGAAATAAAGTCCAAATCCTTCGCCGCTTTCTTCATTTTTTGCTCCGTAGCCTTGATAGTTTTTTCTAGTTGGTCGCGGGTCATATAACCAACGATAGGGTCAGCTGCAATGCTTGGTGCTTCTGGTTCGATGTAGTATTTAGGTTGATTGCCTCGGATGTCTAAGATAGTATTTTTAGACATGATTTCATCCTTAGACTTGCGGACAGTGCGCGGTGTAATGTTGTTTTTAGTGTTGTACTCCATCTGAATGGCGCGGCGACGATTGGTTTCGTCAATGGTACGTTCCATACTTTTTGTCACCTTATCCGCGTAGAAAATAACCAAGCCATTGACATTACGTGCGGCACGTCCTGCTGTTTGAGTTAGCGAACGGTCATTCCTTAAGAAACCTTCTTTATCTGCATCCAAAATAGCAACCAAAGACACCTCTGGTAAATCTAATCCCTCCCGTAAAAGGTTGACTCCAATTAATACATCAAATTCACCGAGGCGTAAATCTCGTAAGATTTCTACGCGTTCCATAGTATCGACTTCGGAGTGAATATAGCGGACTTTGATGTCTAATTTGGTGAGGTATTTTGTTAATTCCTCAGCCATACGTTTGGTCAGAGTAGTTACCAGAACACGCTCGTCGCGTTTGATGCGCTCGTTTATTTCGTCTAATAAATCATCAATCTGATTGATACTCGGACGTACCTCGATTGGCGGGTCAAGTAATCCCGTCGGACGAATAATTTGTTCTGTAATAACACCGCCGACTTGTTCTAATTCATGGTCGCCAGGTGTTGCACTTACATAGACAACTTGATTGATAAGACCTTCAAATTCACCAAAAGCCAAAGGTCGATTATCCATTGCCGAAGGCAGACGGAAACCATAATTGACCAAGTTTAATTTACGCGCTCGGTCACCGCCCCACATACCACGCACTTGTGGTACCGTTACGTGACTCTCATCAATAAACATCAAATAATCGTCTGGAAAATAATCCAATAAACAGAATGGTCGTGTTCCAGGATTACGCCCGTCAAAATAACGCGAGTAATTTTCTACTCCATTACAATACCCCAATTCTTTCATCATCTCGAGGTCAAAAGCGGTTCGTTCCTTAATGCGTTGCGCTTCTAAAAGTCTACCTTCTTTCTCAAAGTATTTGACGTGTTCATACAATTCATCTTCAATAGCGCGTAAAATATCGTGCATTCTATCACGTGGTGCAACATAAAGATTCGCTGGGAAGATGGCAGCAATTTCTAGATTTTCGATACGTGCGCCAGACTCCGTTTCGATGCGTTCGATAGATTCTATTTCATCCCCGAAAAAAGTAATTCTCATTCCGTAGTCCACATAAGGCAGATTAATATCCACTGTATCGCCACGGACACGGAAAGTTGCACGCGAAAAATCTGTTTCCGTTCGCGAGTATAGAATCTCAACTAAACGATATAAAAAGTCATTGCGAGAGATAACTTCCCCTTGCTTGATACGGATAATACCTGCTTGAAAATCATCAGGATTTCCCATACCATAAATACAAGAAACCGAAGCCACAATAATCACATCACGACGACCCGATAGGAGAGAAGAAGTCGCA
>CAZQTE010000259.1:0-8467 GCA_964595615.1 uncultured Saprospiraceae bacterium | reverse complement strand
CTTTACCAAAAAACATTAAAACTGAATTAATAAAATGAGATTTTTACAAGTCACCCTTCTAATTTTATCCCTAGTTTTTGCTACATCGACACAAGCTCAATATCATCAATCCTTATATCCAGATTTAGAAGGAGACGATTTATTAGCCGCAGTTAAAGACTACTTTACGCCAAGTAGTGTACCTTCTGATAATTTTGCGCGTGATTTATTGTATGCTGAGATATATAATGTTAATGGCTTCGTTAGCTGCGTTTATACAGGTTTTACAATTGATTTACCTTCTGGCGACCCTTCATCAGGTGCTTTTTCATTGGGTATTAATGCTGAACATACTATGCCACGAAGCTTTTTGGAGGGCACTAATCGTGAGTTTGATTTGCACAATCTATATCCAACTCGTGTAAATGTAAATAGTGACCGTAGCACTTTCCCATTTACAGATATTAATGATAGTCAGACTGACAGTTGGTATTATTTAGACACAGAGCAGGGAAGTATTCCTACTAATAACATTGATTCCTATAGTGAACAAGTTAACGGATTTTTTGAGCCTCGTGAAGATCATAAAGGGAATGTAGCACGCACAATGATGTATACCTACGCACTTTATGGAGATGTAATAGAAAATAATGCACCACAATATTTTGAACAACAAAGACAGACGCTCTGCGAGTGGCATATCCAAGACCCTGTTGACCAAATAGAATATGACAGAACTTATTTAATTGGTTCATATCAAAATGATCGGCCTAATCCATTTGTATTAGATTGTACATTAGCACAACGCACTTTTTGCCAAGATGTCCAGATTCAATGTGTTTTGCCTCCTGTTAGTTCAGTTAAAGATGAAGATGTACCAAAATTGAATTTAAGTGCTCAAAATCCTTTTTCATCTCAAACTACTATTCAATATGAAATTGAAAAGGAAGGATATTTGAGAATGTCAGTTTTTGATGCACAGGGAAAAATGGTTGAACAATTGGTTAATGATAATAAAAATTCAGGTTCTTATTCGGTTGATTTTCAATTGGATAGCGGAAAAGGTTTGTACTTTGTAGTATCAGAATTAACAATCAATGGCAAGACTAGTACGGAGTTTTTGAAACTAATAAGAGAATAATTCCTTTGCTGTTTGCTTTTTATAAGTAAAAGTGATTTAATAAGTACTGATATTGTCAATGAGCGAAAATTTTCTCCAAACCGTGTAAATGACCAAAGAAGAACTATTTGAACTTGCCAATTCAAAAATGCTCGTTGAGTTATCTCGCAACGAAATAATTTTCATCACCCCAGATGAAAAAGTTGTTTTCATGAATCCGAAAGCATTGCGGATAAGGGGAATGGAAAAAAGGGCTAGTTATGAGGAATTAAGTCTAGAAGACCTTTATCATCAAGAGACGGAAATCGAATTAAGAAATATCTTATCTAAACTTGCTAATCAGGATGTCATTTATACAGATTTATGTACTCGAAATAAGTTAACAAATAATATTATTTATCTAGATAGTCGGGTCACGGCTTTTCGTACAGAAGATAAAAAATTACAAGGCTATGCGATAATTAGTTTTGATATTAGTAGTGAACTAAGAGCACGGAAGGAATTAGTGAAAAGTCAAAATTACTTGCATTCTATTATTCAAACAGCATCAGATGGTATTATTATTATCAATTCTGATGGTATTATTCAATCTGTAAACAATGCTCTAACTCGATTATTTGATTACGAAGCAGAGGAAATAACTGGTCAAAATATCAGTATGCTAATGCCTCTTTTCCAGCAAGAAAACCATGACTCTAATCGTACAGTCGATTATCAAACTGGCATACAAAACTTAATTGGGCGAGGAGAAGAAGTGGAAGGCAAGAAAAGAAATGGAGAAATCTTTCCATTTCGTCTAAGTATCAGTAAAGTCATTCTTGAAGGAGCTACTTTCTACACAGGGATTGTACATGATTTGACAAAACAAAAAAGAACTGAACAGAATCTGATAGAATTAAATAAAGAATTAGAACAACGGGTACACGACCGTACGGAAGAGTTAGCAGATACCGTAAACAAACTTCTCAAAGAGGTCGGTGAGAGGAAAAATGCACAAGCACTTTTAGTTGAAAATGAAGTTAAAATCAAGAAATCTCTAAAAAAAGAAAGAGAATTAAGTGATTTAAAAAGTAGATTTATCTCTATGGCTTCTCATGAATTTAGAACTCCTTTGGCTGCAATTAGTCTATCAGCAAGTCTGATAGGAAAATACAATGATACTGATGATACTAATTCTGAAAAACGACTAAAACATTTGGAGCGTATACAATCAAATATAAAAACAGTAACTGAAATATTGGATGATTTTTTATCCTTAAGTCGATTGGAGGAAGGTAAATTGGAAAACAAACCAAGTCTAATAGATATAGAAATTTTTACTAGAGATATTATTGATGATTTGGTAGGTTATAAAAAAGTAGAACAAAAAATTCATTACTCGCATTTAAGTGATCATTTGAGGGTAAATTTGGACTCTAAATTATTGAAAAATATCATTATTAACCTCTTAAGTAATGCTATCAAATATTCGCAAGATGACGGGGGCATTTATATCCTTACTGAAATAAGTTCAAAAAATCTTAAAATAACAGTAAAAGATGAAGGTATTGGAATTCCTAAGAAAGATCAAAAATTCTTATTTGACCGATTCTTTCGCGCCACAAACGTATATAACATTAAAGGTACAGGATTAGGTTTAAATATCGTTAAGCAATATGTGGATATAATGAACGGAAATATTACTTTTGAGAGTAAAGAAGGCAAAGGAACAAGTTTTTTTATCGTAATCCCGTTAAAAACCTAGGATAATCTATAAAACCTTCAAGTAAAAACAACACTAAGTAACGACAAAACAATAAGTCCGTCATCTGGACAGGTCAAATTTTCCTCATTTTTCACTTCAAATCGCTCAAAGTATTAACAATTATCACGCTTTGAAGCCAAAACTGAGAAAAATTATACACTGTCTAGTTTGACGGAGTTATTATTTCGTCGTTACTAAGAATTATTAAGCAAATTACTTATAACAATCCAAATTAACCAAACTGCACACCAATGAAAAAGATACTCCTGATAGAAGATAATATTGATGTAAGAGAAAGCACAGCTGAAATTCTAGCTTTGTCTGGATATGAAGTAACTACAGCTATAAATGGAAAATTAGGTGTACAGAAGGCTTTAGAGGACCAATTTGATTTAGTTATTTGCGATATTATGATGCCTGAATTAGATGGCTACGGTGTATTGCGCATTTTGAGTAAAAACCCAAAAACAAACTCTATACCCTTCATCTTTTTATCTGCAAAAGCAGAAAAGCAAGATTTTCGAAGAGGAATGCAAATGGGCGCAGATGATTATCTAACGAAGCCCTTTGATGATGTCGATTTATTAGATGCCATAGAGTTACGACTAAAAAAATCCGAAAAGCTTAACAATTCTACTAAAGATAGTCCAAGTAGTAGAGGCTTAAAAACTTTCATAGATGAGGAGGGCGGCTTTCAAAAACTTATCAAATTATCTAATAATCGGGAAATTCGTCATTATAGAAAAAAAGATATTATATTTAATTCGAATGAGCTACCTCGTTATGTTTTCCATATTAAATCAGGTAAAATTAAAATTTTCAGAACCAATAATGAAGGTCGAGAATTAATAGTTGCACTCATTGGACCAGGAGAGTTTTTTGGATATTTGGCCTTACTACAAGGTAAAGTTTACCCAGAATCTGCTGTAGCAATGGCGGATACAGAAATTAGTCTTATCCCCAAAGAAGATTTTTATTCTCTCGTATATAATGACCGTGATGTCGCAGGTCGTTTTCTCAAATTATTAGCGGGTGATTTATTAAATACAGAAGAACAACTTATTGATTTAGCTTATAATTCAGTGCGTAAACGTGTGGCAGATGCTTTAATTACTCTAAAAAATCGTTATGATAAAGAAGAAAATGAAAGGTTTACAATTGCGATTTTGCGAGATGATTTGGCTAATATGGTAGGAACTGCTAAAGAGACAGTTATTCGTATGCTTTCTGATTTTAAAGAAGAAAAATTGATAGAAATCAAAGGAAGTAAGATTACTATATTAAATGAAAAGGCTTTGAAAGAAATGTGGCAGTAGAATTAATCGTTAACCCAGTATAACAAGGTGTGCAATCTAGTCATTTTGCTTCCACAAAACAAAAAATATCAATTTTAAAGTAAATTATTCAAGTAAAATCCAAACTAATTGCGTCCTTTGGTTTATGGAAAATTCAATAGAAAAATTATCAGATTTATTTGAGATCCACTTTAAGGAGAAAGTGACAGAAGTTAAGGCTATTCCTCCTTCTGGTTCGAGTCGCAGATATTATCGTTTATCTAGCAAAAATCATTCATCTATTGGAACTTTTGGTGATAATAAGACAGAAAATGAAGCATTTTTCTCATATACCAATCATTTTAATAAACTAAAGCTAAATGTACCTAAGCTATTTATTATCTCAGATGATAGATTGCATTATTTGCAAGAAGATGTAGGTGATACAAGCTTGTATCATTTGTTACCAAATGAGGGAGAAAGTTTTGGTAAAGACTTAACTACTTTATATAAGAAATCGATAAAAAAACTCGCCTTTCTTCAAATAAAAGGTGGTGAAAATTTTGACTATTCAGCAGCATATCCACGTGATACATTTGATAAATTGTCTATGGTTTGGGACTGTAATTATTTTAAATATTACTTCCTAAAACCTGCGAATATTCCTTTTAGTGAGGAAGCATTAGAAGAAGATTTTGAAAAATTAGCAAGCTATCTTTCAAAAGAGAAAAGCGATTTTTTTCTATTTCGTGATTTCCAAAGTCGTAACATAATCATTGAAAAAAATGAACCATATTTTATTGATTATCAAGGAGGTAGGCGAGGAGCTTTACAGTATGATTTAGCTAGTTTGCTCTTTCAAGCCAAAGCCAATATTCCCCATCATGTCAGAGAGGAATTATTAGATTACTATATATCAGTTGCTGAGAAATTAACAACTATTAATCCTCTGCAATTCAAGAAATATTATTATGTTTTTGTCCTCATTAGACATATTCAAGTCTTGGGTGCTTATGGTCTAAGGGGTTTGATTGAAAGAAAAGAACATTTTCTAAAAAGTATACCTTTCGCTTTGAAAAATATCGAGTGGATTTTTGCCAATAGAAATCCAGAAGTTGACTTACCAGAACTAAAACGAGTACTCTTGCTTTTAGCACAATCAGAACAATTCAAAGCATACGATAAATCAGAATCTGAGAAGAAAAATCTTGTTGTAACAGTACAAAGTTTCAGTTACAAAAAAGGAGGAATTCCACCTGACCCTTCAGGCAATGGGGGAGGTTTTGCATTTGATTGTCGTTTCCTTCATAATCCTGGGCGCTATCAGCCCTACAAAAAGCAAACGGGCTTAGACAAACCCGTTATCGATTTTTTAAAAACAAACAGTACAATTGATACTTTCTTACAATCTTGTTACAAGATAACTGATGAGGCCGTTGAAAATTATTTAGACCGCAATTTTGACTCTCTTATGATAAGCTACGGCTGTACTGGAGGCCAACATCGTTCAGTCTATTCCGCAGAAGCAACAGCAAAACGATTAAGAGAAAAATATGGAGTGAAAGTAGTTCTTAGGCATCGTGAAAGATTAACGTGGCCAAAATAATAAAAGTTTGGGTTTCTTAATAAATCAAGATTGTCTACACAAGTACATGAAACATATTTTATTTGTTATCTGACTCTTTTTTTTTACCTTTAGAATCCAAACAAAAATTTTGAACAACACAAGTACGTCTAATGAACAACAAAACTTACACGCTCTATGTGCTTTTACTATTGCCTTTCCTTTTAAATGCACAATTACCAGCGAGTTGCACCGTTTCCACACCTGCTCCTAATCCAGCACCACGCATTATCATGGCTGGAGACTCTTGGGCGCAGTACATGGCTGATGACAATACACATAATCGTGTCCTAAAAATGTATGGACAAGGAGACAAAACCACAATTGCCTCGACTTTTGAAGTAGGTATTTTATGTGGTGATACTCAACCAGACTCTAATGACCCTTACTACACGGTGTCAGGTAGCGAGGCGCGTCAATGGGCAGATGAAACCGTCTATAATTACTTGCAAAATCTTATTGATGCAATAAATGCAAACCCAACCATTGATGCCGTCCTGCTGAGTATCGGCGGAAATGACATCTTAGCTGGTCGGTCTGGAGGAGGTTGGTATTTGGATATGGATGAGGATGTCGCGGGTTCTGAACAAGCTCTTTTTGACCAAATCACAGCAGACATGTTGTATATTATGGATGAAGTCTGGGCACGTGCAAGACCAGACATCAATTTCATTATCAGTAGTTACGATTTTCCTAATTTTAACGTAACTGGAAGTTTTTTAGGTCAAGATTACTGTAGTTTTTATGCTTGTGGAAAAAGAGAAGACCTAAGCCGCGATGAGAATGGGGATGGTGTAATTTCAGGTAGTGAACATCTTATTTTAGATGGAGAATTGAATAATATGATGACGCTTGTTGAGCAAATTCGTAAAGATATTGCGGATGCAAATCCAAAAATATTTTATGATAATGGACAAGGTTTGATGCATTACTACTATGGTTTTGATGATCCTGGTTATCCTGCAATTACAGAAGGTACAACTCCATACCCTCAGGGAGTCTCTCCTTATGCGGGAGGAGGCGACCCTGGTATTCCTACCGACCGTGATAATTTCAGAACAGTCGCTGTCTGTGGAATAGGCTCATTTCCGGCAGACCCTATTCATTTAGATGCAGAAGCCTACGAATATAAAATCAAAAACGAGTTTGATAATATTTTCTTTGAGCAATACCGAGGAGACCCAACAGCTACTTATTTTTCAGACGGTTCAATTGATGGCTATGTAGATGTCATTGATAATTCTATCAATACTGGAGGACTAAGAGTAGGGGATGATGGTTGGGATTTTCCATTTACAAGCCCAACTAATGAATATCGTTCCATTTTATCATTTAACACTGCGGATATACCTGATGATGCTACAATTACAGGTGCAAGTTTATACATGATTAGAAGTGGAGCAGATGACAATCCTTTTGAGAAGGGTGATAGAAATCCTGTCCTAGATATAAAAAGTGGACACTTTGGCAATACCGTAGAATTGGAAGTGGCAGACGGTACAGATGCCGCGGATGCTAGTGATATTGCTTGTTTTAATGGAATTGTAGAGGAAGATAAGTTTACTGTGCGTGCAGATATTATAGGTGCAGGTCTTGACAATATTAATAAGTCAGGTATAACTCAAATGAGATTTTCGTTTGATGTCGCTGATTGGTCTACGGAATATGTTAATTTTTATGACGGAGGAGGTGTAGCCGCAGCATTACGTCCAGAATTGGAAGAGGAACAAACTCCAAAAGTTTACGAATTTAGACGTGTAAAAAGAATTTACGAAGCTGACGGTACAGAAACGGACATTGAGTTGGAACGTGGTCCCGAAATCACTAGAAGAGAAGGCTATGTATACCAAGAAAAAATAAAAACAGTTAAAGAGAACGAAGAAGGTGACCATATCTTAAAATTGGTTGTCGTTGCAGCAATTGAGCACCCTGGATTAGCGAAATATATGCAGGATAATTATGGTTCACCTGGTGGAGGATATGCTCCTTTCTTAGATGTAAAATATGAATTAGCCTTGCCTATTGATTTAGCATATTTTAGAGCAGATTTAGCAGATGAAACTGTCCTGTTAACATGGCAAACTAAGGCAGAACAAAACAGTGATTTTTTCATTATTGAGCATTCCGTTGACAATCAAAATTGGTCAAGTATTGGTGAACAAAAGGCGGCAATAGATAGCAGACAAGTACTTGACTATCAATTGCTACATGAAAATCCAGCTATAGGAAAAAATTACTACCGTTTACAAATGATTGATCAAGATGGCAGTAATAATTATTCCGAAATTCGTACAGTAAACTTCAAAAAAGGACAAAATATACTAGCCATTTATCCTAATCCATATAGTACAGTGTTTACCATTGAGGCTGAATTTGCTCAAGCTGGAAATGCTAGATTAGAAGTCAGTGATATATTGGGCAGAGTAGTGGCTGAGCAATTTTTGAATACTGAATATGGTAATCAAAAAATCACACTAAATAATCTTTCAGACCTAGCAAATGGTACTTATGTTTTACGTGTATTTGCTGGTAATGAAGTTTATTTTGGAAAAATTGTAAAACGATAGTAAAAACGATTTAATATATTAGCTATATGCTTCACTATATTATTTCGTCCTTACACAATGAATGAGATTGAGCGAAATCTAAAACTCGCTCAATTTCATTCACATAGTCTAATAATTTTGGACTTTGGACAAAAGATATTAGACTTTAGATGTTAGACT
>CAZQTE010000258.1:0-8493 GCA_964595615.1 uncultured Saprospiraceae bacterium | reverse complement strand
AAATGCTTCAAGAGAGTGACTATTCAAGAATTTTTTAAAGAAAACTATCAAAAAATCTAAATCTTAGCTAACCATTTTTACCTGAGTAACAAGTCTATTGATAATATGGAAAAAAAGACTTACTTTTAAAAGAAAAAGAGATATGACAGCATTGCAAGAAGTAGAAAAAATATTAACTCGACTAAATTTTGCAGAAAAAGCACAATTATTAAAGTGGGTTGTTCAAGACTTGGATATTGCAGCAGGTATGACTGGAATAGAATCAAAACCTGGTGTGTGTGGTGGAGTTCCTTGCATTGTACGTACGCGTATCCCTGTTTGGACTTTAGTACAAATGAGATTTTACGGCACTTCGGAAGCACAAATTTTAGAGTCTTTTCCCTCATTAAGAGCAGAAGATTTAGCAAATGCTTGGGCATATTATCGTTCTCATTCTATTGAAATAGATAAACAAATTCAAGAAAACGAAAATGCCTAATGAGATTTTACTCCAATGAAAATTTTCCACTTATGGTTGTTAAGTACTTACGTGAGTTAGGTCATGATGTACTGACCACTTTAGATGCTGGACAAGCGAATCAAGGTATTTCTGATGAGGATGTATTAGCATATTCTGTAGAAAATAAACGTGCTGTTATTACCCTTAACCGAAAGGATTTTATAAAATTGCATAAGCTGAAGGATGAACACTGTGGCATCGTAGTTTGCAAAGTAGACTCGAATTATGAGGAAATGGCAAAGCGCATTCACAAGGAATTAGAAGATATTGAAACAATAGATAAGCTATTGATAAGAATTAATCGCGGCTTATAACCACCCACCATGAAAAGAAGAACTTTCCTAAAAAAAGCCAGCATAACTGGCGCAGCCTCAATTGGTGTTCCATATATCTTACCAACAGGACGCTTATTCGCTCAGACGAATGTAGCCAT
Organism: uncultured Saprospiraceae bacterium; assembly: GCA_964595615.1. Classification (GTDB taxonomy): domain Bacteria; phylum Bacteroidota; class Bacteroidia; order Chitinophagales; family Saprospiraceae; genus JAHDCG01. The sequence goes on along the minus strand of CAZQTE010000258.1, from coordinate 7,561 downwards.
GGCTGAACACGTCGTACTCGTACTTTTCGCGGGCGGAGTCCGTCATCAAGAAAGTATCTTACAGCGCTATTTAGGAGATAGCCAAGGCTTGGATATAGAAGGCAATATCATGTACAATATGCTCCAAGGTACACCGCCAGACCTGAAAATTGTCTATGGAACAGATACGGCTGATGGTCAACCAGGAGGGCAGCCGATTTCTCCTATTCTTCAAACGCCTCTACAATTACAAGGCACACTCTTCAGAGAGTCCCGTTTTTCTTCTGGGGGGACAGGGCATTTTACAGGCTTAAGTACAGGAATGTCTGGACATTATGGTGTCACTCAAGGTTTGCGCCAGCGTCCAGTGCATCCAACGATTTTTGAGTACGTCCGCCGTTATATGGGGGCGAAAGCAACAGATACATGGTTTATTGGCAATGGTATCCGTAATTCTGTTCCGCTTTTAAATTACTCTGCGCATCCTGATTTTGGCTCACAATATGGTGGCAATTTTTTCGCCCCAAATGTCACTTTTGGTGAACAAGGGGAAGAATATTTAAAAGGATTTCGCATTTATCATCCAGAAGAAGAATTGACGCCAATGCAAGAAATGAGAACTTTTCTGAATCAGAATTTTATGGAAACAGGTGCGGGTATTCCTAATTTAAACAATACCGAAGAAGAAAAAGAAGACATTAAAAACTTCATAAAAACGACCTTTGAGCGTAAGGAAAATGGACTAATTGCGTTTCCTACGGTTAATGATAATGGTGATTTAAATACAGTTTCTTATGCAGCTGAAGTTTTGCGTTACTTCAAGCCCAAAGTCACGGTTATCAATATGAATGCAGTAGACTCTTGTCATAGTAGCTACACGGATTATCTTAAAGCTTTGCACCGAGGTGACCACGCTATCGGATTTTTATGGGATTATATCCAAACTCAAATTCCTGAAATGGCAGATAAAACTGCGCTCATTGTACAACCCGAACACGGAAGAAACTACAATCCAAATGGCATTATTGACCAAAATGATTGGTTTGCATTTGACCATGATGGAGATGCAAATTCACGTCGTATTTTTACAATGATGGCAGGTCCTGGTATTGACTCCAATCTTCAAGTAGGCTCAGAAGAAGCTCCGATTGGTGATGCTTCTGATATCGTTCCGACTATTGCTGAGATATTAGGAATTAAAAATGATGTAATGAGTCGTGGCTTATTGCATGGTGAAGCGATGTCGCTTTTTGATAGAATTTAGTAATTCTATTTAATATGATTTCGTCATATATTAGTCTTTCAAAATCCTTTTTTCAATTAAAAGCCTCTATAAATCAATGAAATAGATTAGTTTTGCAATCAAGTGAAAAATAATTTGATTTGAACAAACTCATAAAATCAACGAGTTTATTCAGATATGAGCAAAACGAATCCCTATGCAAACACGACTTCTAACATTTATCTTGTGTTTACTTTTTGTAGCACAAATTCAAGCACAAATTCAATCTCCGCAGGAATTTCTTCCAACGGATTACACCGAAAATTTTACGCCTCACCATGAGGTAGTTAGCTACTTTCAATATGTTGCTGACAATAGTACCTCTGTTCAATACATAGAGTATGGACGGACGAATGAAGACCGCCCTCTGAAAGTTGCCATTGTGACTTCTCCTGAAAATATGGCGAATTTGGAGCAAATCCGTCTGAATAATCTGCGTCAAACAGGCATGGAAAGTGGCACCGCTAATTCTGAAACAGCACCCGCCATTGTTTGGTTAAGTTTTGGGGTACACGGAAATGAAGCGGGAGCGTCGGAGTCTTCAATGCAGACTTTATACGATTTATTAAGCACGAAAAAAGGACAAGAAGCACTCAAAACTTGTGTAGTTATTTTTGATCCTTCAGTTAATCCTGACGGCTATTCTCGTTACTCACACTGGTATCGCGGTGTGGCAAATCAAACTCCAGACCCACAATACATCGCACGTGAGCACAAAGAACCATGGCCTGGTGGTCGTGTCAATCACTACTACTTTGACCTTAACCGCGATTGGGCTTGGGCGACTCAGGTGGAGACGCAGCAACGTTTGAAAATTTATCACCAATGGATGCCGCATATCCACGCTGATTTGCATGAGCAATATCCAAATGACCCGTACTTCTTTGCGCCAGCTGCAAAACCATTGCACAAACACATCACAGCTTTTCAATATGATTTCCAGACAGAAATAGGAAAAAATAACGCAAGCTATTTTGATAAAGAGGGCTGGTTATATTTTACACGAGAAGTTTTTGACCTTTTTTACCCAAGTTACGGAGATACTTATCCAACCTTTAATGGGGCGATTGGTATGACTTACGAACAAGCAGGTCACGGCATCTCTGGACGTGCGATTAATATGGAAAATGGTGATACTTTACATTTGCACGACCGTATTGACCACCATAAAACAACAGCAATGTCAACGATAGAGATTGCTGCAAAGAATGCTGCTCGTTTGAATAAAGAATTTGTCAATTATTTCAATAATTCAAAAAATAACCCTCCTGGCGAATACAAATCATTCATCATATCTGCTGACAATGCACCACGCAAAGTAAAAGCATTGACGGAATTAATGGACAAACACAATATCCAATATGGAACAGCAGGAACGGGAAAAAGTACACGAGGCTTTGCTTATCAAACAGGTCAAGATGTTTCAATTAATTTGAATGCAAATGACCTCGTTATCAGTGCTCACCAACCAATGGGATTGTTAACGCAAGTATTGTTTGAACCTAATTCTGCTTTAGAAGATTCTTTGACTTATGACATCACGGCTTGGGCATTGCCCTATGCATACGGACTAAAAGCCTATGCTACTAAAACGCGCTTAGAACCAAGCGGTAAATATGTCTATGAAACTAAAAAGCCTGAACAGCCAATTAGTGATAAAGCCTATGCATATTTTGCCAAGCATGAGTCATTAAACGATACACGCTTTTTAGGGGAGTTGCTAAAGCGTGGTGTGAATGTGCGTTATGCAGAAGAAGATTTTGGATTGAATGGCAATAAATATGAGGCAGGAACACTGATTGTCTTGCGTGCAGATAATGAGCATACGCCGATGTTTGAAAAGCATACGATGGCAGCTGCTGAGATGTATGGTATCACTTTAAGTACTACAGGGACAGGTTTTTCTGATTATGGACACGATTTAGGAGCAGATGCAATGCAATTTATCAAACGTCCAAAAATTGCTCTTTTATCAGGTAAAAAGACAAGTGCAAATAGCTTTGGTCATGCTTGGCATTACTTTGAACGTGATTTGAATTACCCTGTGACAGTTATTGATGTGGATGATTTTAAAGCGGACAGAATGCAAGATTTCAATCTTGTTGTCTTGCCTGACGGTTATTATCGTTTTGGAGAAAGCGCTTTAGAAGGTATCTCGAAATGGGTCAGTGGTGGCGGTCGCGTCATTGCCTTAGGTAGTGCAAATGCGGCATTTGCGGACAAAGCAGGATTTGGATTAACGCGCGTTAATAAAGATAATAGTAAAACAGATGCAGATAAATTAGCGCCTTATATGGGACGTGAAAGGCGCTCGATTTCGAATAGTATTCCAGGCGCTATTTATGAAGTGCAAGTTGATGATACGCACCCTTTAGGATTTGGTCTAACAGATAGATATTTTACACTTAAAAACTCTGGTGCCGCTTATGAATTTTTAGATTCAGGTTGGAACGTGGGGCATATCAATGACAATCCACGTTCAATTGGTTTTACTGGATATAAAGTGAAAAGAGCAATGAAAAATACTTTAGCCTTTGGTGTCGAGAGAAAAGGGCAAGGAAAAATGATTTATTTAGTTGATAACCCATTGTTCCGTGGTTTTTGGGAAGAAGGGAAATTTTTGATGAGTAATGCGGTTTTCTTTGTGAAATAGGATTTTTGCTTTTAGAATGAAATATACACCGACACATATTGCAAAAATCACAAATGGGCATGTCCTGCAAAAGACTCAGTTTGAGTTGGAGCTTCGCCATATCCTCACAGATTCTCGTCAAATAATCTCTCCTCAAACAGCTATTTTCATAGCTCTAAAAGGTGAACAATACAATGGTCATTCTTATCTCGAAGCTGCTTATGAGGCAGGTGTTCGATGCTTTTTGATTTCCGAAAAAGAGGCTAACAGGAATATACCGTTGGCAACTATTATTTTTGTTAAAGATACATTGGAAGCTTTGCAAAAATTAGCGGCAACACAACGTCAGAGTTTTAATTATCCTGTCATTGGCATTACAGGTAGCAATGGTAAAACAGTCGTTAAGGAATGGCTTTTTCAGTTATTGAGGGAGAGTTTTCATATAGTCAGAAGTCCAAAAAGTTATAATTCGCAAGTTGGAGTTCCTTTGTCTGTTCTGGAAATGAAGAATACACATGATTTAGCGATTTTTGAAGCGGGAATTTCTCAGATGAATGAAATGGAAAATTTAGAAAAAATCATTCAACCCAAAATCGGAATACTGACAAATATTGGAGTGGCGCATGACGAAGGTTTTAAATCAAAAGAGGAGAAAATTAAAGAGAAAATAAAACTATTTGTAAATGCAGATAAAGTAATTTGTGAATGGAAATATGCTCAATATTTCAAACAAAAGAAAACCATTCAAATACTGACTTGGGGAAGAGAAAAAGAAGCAGATTTACAAATATTGAGGATAACAAAAAGAAAAAAAGAGAGTAGAATTTTAGCCACTTGGAAAGGCATAAAAATCAGTATTAATTTGCCATTTCAAGATGCTGCTTCCTTGGAAAATGTAATGCACTGTTGGTTAACTCTTTTGTCTTTAAATATTGATAATCAAACAATTGCACCGCGCACAAAACAATTAGAGCAGGTCGCAATGCGTCTAGAATTAAAACAAGGAGGCAATGGTTCTTTAATCATTAATGATAGTTATAATTCTGATTTAACTTCACTGAAAATTGCCTTGCGTTTTTTGGAACAGCAGAGTAAAGATTTACAGCGAACACTTATACTTTCCGACATTTTACAAAGTGGAAAAAAGAATGAAGAACTCTATCCTGCCGTCGCAGAATTATTGGCTAAATACAAAATTGATTATCTCATTGGCATTGGAAACGAAATCATTGATTTAAAGCCATATTTAGAGAAAAAAATACAGTCTGACTTTTACAAAACGACGCAGGCGTTCCTAACTAATTTTCAGAAAGAAAAATTTAAAGAGTCTGTTATTTTACTCAAAGGCGCACGCCGTTTTACATTTGAAAAAATCGCTGCACGCCTAGAGCAAAAGACGCATAATGCCGTTTTAGAAGTGAATCTAAATGCTGTCTTGCACAATCTAAAAGTCTACCGGTCTTATCTCAAGCCACAAACCAAATTATTGGTTATGGTCAAGGCTTCGGCTTATGGTAGCGGGAGTATGGAAACTGCCAAACTTTTGGAATATCAACAGGTTGATTATTTCGGTGTAGCCTATGCAGACGAAGGTGCGGAACTCAGAAAAGGTGGTATTAAAACACCAATTTTAGTTCTCAATCCTGAACCTTCAACTTTTTCTCAACTATTGACTTACAATCTCGAACCTGAGATTTATAGTATCAACCAACTCAAAGAATTACTGCAATTCTTACAGGTGCAAGACAAAAAAATGGGCATTCACCTCAAACTGGAAACGGGAATGAATCGCTTAGGTTTTGACGAGGACAATTTGCTTGAATTGAGTAATTTATTGAACCAAACTGAAAATATAAAAGTCATTTCTATTTTCTCGCATCTTGCGAGTAGCGATATGGAAGACCATGATAATTTTACTAAAAATCAAGTAAATCGTTTCGATAAGAACTACGCTACAATTTGCAAAGCATTAAAATATAAGCCTTTCCAACACATCCTAAATTCAAGTGGTATCAATCGTTTTCCCCAATATCACAAAGACATGGTGCGCTTAGGTATTGGTATTTATGGTGTGGATAGTAGCACTGAGATTTCAGGTCAATTAAGAGTTGTTAATACCCTCAAAGCTGTCATTTCTCAAATAAAAACACTCAAAAAAGGCGCAACAGTTGGCTATGGTCGTCATGGTAAAATCAATACACCAAGCCGCACTGCAACAATAGGAATTGGTTATGCAGATGGCTTATTACGCGCTGCGGGAAATGGAAATTATAGTTTTTTACTACATGGAAAACGCGCGCCAATTGTCGGCAATGTCTGCATGGATATGTGCATGGTTGATGTAACGCATATTCCCGAGGCCCAAGAGGGCGACTCCCTTGTTATTTTTGGAGAAGAACCTCGTGCAGAAGAATTAGCAAAAGCACTAGGGACTATAACTTACGAGGTTTTCACGAATGTGTCTCAGCGTGTAAAACGAGTTTATGTGGAGGAGTAAGTTGCTTTTCATAAGGGAACGTAAAGATTTTCTATTCGACTGCAAGTTAACTGACACATATCATAATAAGACCTTCAAAATCACAACTTAGCTCTACATTTTATCATTAAATAATTCATCTCATAGAGAAATTACCTAATTTTGGTATTCAAACTACAAGTCTATTCTAAAATTAATATCCATGCGTAAACTTTTACCATTATTCTTACTATTAGCATTTTGCTTTGTCAGCAATGCAATAATTGCTCAAACGGCAGTTTCCTTAAAGATTAATCACAAACTAGGTGATAATAATTTTGCTTTCGATACAGAAGCTGTGAACAATATGGATAATCCTTTTAAAGTCTCACGTATGGAATACTATATGTCTGGCTTTACGGTTTTTCATGATGGGACTTCTACTGCTATTGAAGATTTAAATGTTTTAGTTCGTGCCGACGAAGAAACGACCATAGACCTTGGCATGATTGAGGCAACGGAGATTACACAAATTCGCTTCCATATCGGTATCGGTGAAGAACTTAACCACGAAGACCCATCTAGCTATCCCGCAGATAATCCATTGGCTCCTCAAAATCCCTCTATGCATTGGGGTTGGGCATCAGGCTATCGTTTCATAGCAATGGAAGGCAATGGAGGTTCGAATTTCAATAATCTTTTTGAACTTCACGGCTTGGGTGATGATAACTATTTGGAATCACGTACTAATGTTACTCCAACAACGACATCAGAGGGTATTCTTATCGAATTAGATGCCGATTATGCTAGAGCATTAGAAGATATCGATGTATCTTCAAATGTCATTTCTCATGGTGAAATAGGTGAGGCAAAAATAGCTATTGAAAATTTTAAAAATCACGTTTTCTCACAAACTGGCTCAGCTACTGGGATAAGCGATTTTACAGCAGTAAATGCCTTGCAGATTTTCCCTAATCCAACTGCAACAAACTCTGTAAATGTTTTTATTGATATAGCCAATGATGCAGCTACTCAATTAGAATTATTTCATGCAGATGGCTCGCTAATCAATACTTCTATCTTAAATAATCAATCGACTGCGACTATTCAATTAGAGTCAAAAGGCTTTTATTTCTTACGTATTTCGCAAGAAGGCAAGACGGTTGCTTATGAGAAAGTAGTTGCTCAATAAAAGAGTTTAGAGTTTAGATGT
>CAZQTE010000257.1:0-8508 GCA_964595615.1 uncultured Saprospiraceae bacterium | reverse complement strand
CAGTGATTACATTCTTGCGTCCAGGCACAAGATTGACAGCGCAATGCAGGTGCATAGCCGCGACGATTTTGAAAGAGAATAATCTGTTCTCCACGTCCTAAAACCTCAGTCATTTTGTCCAAAAGTTCGGTCGTGAAGTGACTTTGGAGTTTGCGTTGTTCTTTTTCTCTTTTAGCGTCGATGACATTGATTTCGGGCATGGCAATTTCGCCATAACGGCGCGGCATATTTACCAAACCATACTTACCTTTTTTCGCATTGTAGTATGTTTCGAGGGCGGGCGTTGCCGTACCTAAGAGCGTTTTTGCGCCGTAAACATAAGCCATATATATCGCAGCATCGCGTCCGTGATAGCGCGGTGCAGGGTCATTTTGTTTGAAGGAAGAATCGTGTTCTTCGTCAATTATTACCCATTTTAGATTTTTGTAAGGGAGAAACATCGCCGAGCGCGGGCCTAAGACAACCGACTTCCCTTCACTGACTGCTTTCCAGACTTCGACGCGTTCGTGATTGTTGAGTTTGTGGTGATAAGTCGCAATTTCATCGCCAAACACTTTTTGTAACCGACTGATTATCTGAGCAGTAAGGGCGACTTCTGGCAAAAGATAAAGAACTTGCTCTCCGTTTTTTATGGCTTCTTGAATGAGTTCGATGTAAACTCTTGTTTTTCCACTTCCTGTTACGCCATGTAGTAAAACGGTATTTTTTGTTTCAAAATGCGTCTTTATTTCGGACAAAGCGCGAGTTTGCTGTTCGTCCAAAGTGAACATTTCTTGGATGTCATCTTCGTAAGTTCCGAGACGGCTGATTTCGCGTTCGTAGATTTCGAAAATGCCTTTTTTTGCCATGGCATTTAAGACGGTACTATCAACATTTGCTTTTTTGTAAAGCTCCGTTTTTTGGACGAAAGGTTTGTCTTTTGATAGGACGATATAGCCCATTAATGCTTCGGTTTGGCGACTGGATTTGCTACACAAATCGAAGGCTTCGTGTAAAGATTCAGGGTCAGTCTGATATTTTTCGGCAAAGCGCACACAGCCAATTTTCTTAGGTTTGTATTTCTCTTTCATTTCCGCTTTGAGATAAACAATTCGCTTTTCTATTAAGCTATTGATTATCGGATAAACGGTCTTTTGCGCTAAGATTTTACGGATGTTATCTATGCTGATTTCGTTTTGAATGGAAAGGGCTTCGGTTATCATGAATTCCTTGTCATTCAATCCTTCGTAGTCTTCGTCAAATAGAGGGGACAATACCAAAACGGTCTCGCTTGCCAGTTTTAGATTGGCAGGTAAGGCGGCTTGTAGCACCTCTCCCATGGTGCAGCAATAATAATCGGAAATCCATTCCCAGAGTTTGACTTGCTCGGTGGTAATGATTGGTTTTTCATCAATTATGGAGATGATGGGGCGGATTTTTACGCCCTCAGGTTTGGTGTTGACGACGCGGATGACGACGGCGGAGTATAGTTTTGTTTTGCCAAATGGGACTTCGACGCGCTGCCCGAATTTGATGTCTTTGACGAGGTTTTCGGGGACGTAATAGGTTAGTGGCTTTGGAATTGCCAAAGGGATGAGGACTTGGACGAATGTCTCGGTCGTATATTCTGTATGGAATAGTTCGTTCACGGTGGACGGTGGACGGCTGACGGCTGCTAAGATTACTTAGACTGTTTCGCGTGGCTTCACCTTTATGCTTTTTTGATTAATTATTGGCTAAATCTGTTCGTCTCTGCTAAGAATACTTGATTTGGAACGCGGATTTAGGGGATAAGACGCGGATAAGACACGGATTTTTCCGCTCTCACCTCTCACCCCTCACCTCTCACCTCTCACCTAAAAACTAAACAAACGCAAGAATAGTTCTGCGGTTCATAGTTAAATCGTTCATGGTTCATAGTTACAAACAAGTACTTCTTGAAATTTCTTTATCGAATTATCGTGATAGCTGATGTAGTTGCTTTTTATGGGGAAAATGTGGTGTTTTTCTGCCCATTCTGCGAAGATACGATTTTCTCTGCCTTTGTAATGAGTCACGTTAGAAACGGCGAATTTAATGCCTTTTTTGTTGAGCTCTTCGAGGGTTTCTATGAATTCTTGTTCGATTTCTTCGTTCCAGATTTTGTTGTATTCGCTGAATGTGATTAGGTACGGCGGGTCGAAGTAAATGAAGTCATTTTGTTGAATATCAAGTGTTTGTAAAAATTCTTTGTAGTCTTGATTAGACCAATTGACTTGCTTTTTTTTGTTTAAATTGAAGTAACTGTCCAATGCGGTGACCACATTTTTGTTGAAATCTACATTGCCGACAGGGACGTTGAATAATCCTTTACTATTGAAACGGAGCATACGATTAAAGCCGTAAATGAGGAGCAAATATAGTAACTCGAAATCGGTTTTAGACTTGGCATTGAAGTCTGTTTTGAGTTGGGTGTAGGCTTCTTTGTTGAATTTGGCATAGTAGGTTTTCTTGTATTCTTGTCTAAGTGCAGGCGGCACGATATCTTCTTGATAGCTGCGTGAAAAACCGTAATGTTTTATTTTTGCCTCTATATTTTGGAAGAATTCTTCGCTGTTTTCTTTTTGACTTTCTAAGTATTTATGCAAACCGACAATATAAGCGTCTATGTCGTTTAAATGAAATTCTTTGGCGTCTACATTCAAAAATACGCTGCCGCCACCTGTGAAGGGTTCAATGAATTTATTGATTTTCGTAGGGAAATGCGTTTTGATTTCGTTAATCAATTTGTATTTGTCTCCGACGTAGAATAATGGGGAACGGGTGGCTTTTTTTGTTTGCATTTATATTTTGTGTAGGTTCAAACTTAGTTCAAGATAAGAAAGTTTCCTATTCATACTTTTCCATTTCTTCATATAGTTCTCTACAAAGAAGCTTTAACTTATCAGTTGGATTAAGGTTTTCTTTCAGTTTTCTGACTTTACCAAACGTTTTCAACTCTTCTTCTATATTTGTTATCATCTCCAATTCCCTTTTTGTCCACATTTTTTTGAACCAGTCCGCAGATAAATCTATAATCCCAAACCAATCAGTTATCCAATATTTACGAAAATGATTATTGACTCTTCCTGTTTTTCCTACTATTCTTTTTTTAAAAGAAAGAATCAACTCTTCATCAATTAAATCTGAGAATTCAGTCGTTAAAACCTTTATACTTTGTTTCTTAAAAATTGTCACCCAATCTGTTTCCAATTCCCGAGCAGTCATCTCTATTTGTCCCCAACAACCTGTTGCCAACTTCTCAATTCCATACTCTTGCGCTATCGATTTACTTAATTTTTCTATAAATTCACATTGTCCACTTCTTCCAATTTCATAACCATATAAAAAAGACATAATTGTATCTCTATTTTCTTTTCCCGTATACATTCCTATTCTTAGAGTGAACATCCAGAGTAATTTTAAGTCTTTTTCCTGCATTTTTCATTTTATTTATTGGACGATGTTGTAATTCTCACGCTCAAACAAAGCTTTACAGCACCCGCACCCCAAACAAAACCTCCTTATGCCCCACAAAATCAGTCTTCCCTGCCGAAAAATACCGATGCCCCTTCTCATACATTGTCACCTCTCCTCGACTCTCCAAAATCTCGCGAATTTCCTCCAATTGTATTTTATTCCGGGAAGAGCCACTTTTCGATTTATAAGTGTTGTTGTAGGAAACGAAAATGTGCTTGGCATCTAAATTTTCAATCAAATCGGCAAAAGCATCTTTTGCTTTTACAGTACAATATACACTGCTATTTTCGGCTTTTGGCTTCATGGCTACACCAAAAAGCTCTGGTTTTTTCCATTGTACCAGATTTTCGTAGATGTGGTAAAAACGATTGTATTGACGTGAATTGTATGGCGGGTCGATGTAAACAACATCTGCTTTGACTTTTTTGACTAAATCATTCGCATTTTCGCGGTAAATCTTGGCGGCATTTAGGCTTTTGGCAGCGGGTAGATTTAGCTGCAATCTGCGCGGACGGATTGGCTTTTTGATATAAGCATCGTAATGTCCAACCGTATTCGCGATTTTGTCCATGCCGTAGATGAGTGCCGTCAAAACTATTGCAAATTCCTTGGGAGACAAGTCTCCTCTCCTACTTTCTAAGTCCTCTCTGATAAAACCAATTCTCTTCGCATTTTCTAAATCAAAAAACTTATCTCCAAACTGCTCTGAGAAATAATTAGGCTCTAATTCACTGACATTTAACCTATTATAAAAATTCAATAAATCAAGAATTCTCTTTTCCGAAAAGCGACCTTTCGCAAAAAAAGCTTGAAAGATATTGTGATTGGCGTGTAGAAAATCATTGACTATTACTTTATCAAAATGCTGAAAAGCGACCTTAGATACTGCACCCGTCCCTGCAAAAACATCAAAAAAGGAAGTGCATTCTCCTTTAGTAGCTTGCAGTATTTTATCAAAAATCCAAGAGGTTAGTTTGGTCTTGTTGCCTAGGTAACGGCGATTGTGCAGTTCTATTCTTTTCAATACAGGAGATTGTACTAAAGACGATTTTCTGTCTTTAGTAGAACTAATAATTTGCGGTATTTCATGTGTTTTCTCCAAGGTTCAACAAAAAACCGAAAACCTATTGTCCTTTCCAAAATATTGTGGCTAAACTTATTAACAATCAAAAACAAAAGGTATTTTTAAAGTGAAATCAGACAAAAAATACTCTCACTCGTATCCGAATTAACTTGATGAACTACTTAGTATCTAATGAGTTTTTTCTTGCGTTTTTATGGCAAGAAATTTTTTAGACCCAGTCGGGCAAGCGAGGATTAACAAGATTACAGGATTACAATCTTGACTTGTTCCTGTTTTGACTTGTACCCATTCTGATTTATAAAAGTTATTGTCAAAATAGGGTATAAGTTAAAACGGAAACAAGTCAGGGAGGAAATCCTGTAATCCCGTTAATCCTCGCTTGCCCGACTGGGTCTAAAATTTTTATTATACTGGCTTCGCCAGCTTAGGGTCATTTAAAAAATAATCCTTAGGGTCTAAAATAAGACGTTTTTCAGTTAATTATTAGTATTATTTTGAAGTATTTAAAATAATACTCTATATTTGCCGAGCATCAAAGATTAAAACTCCAATCTAATCTTTTCTGCTCTCCTTTGATTATGAAAATCCAATTTATACTGAGTTCATACCAGACTTCTGGTATGATTAAAACTTATTTCAGTCAACCCTGAATAATCGCATAAGCCTTTCTTTATGGCTTATTTTCATATCAAAGGTTTGGTTGCGGCAGCTTTTATTAGCTGTCGCAACTTTTTTATTAAATTAGGCATTTTTTTTGTTCTATTCCTTTCATTATATCTATTCATAATAGGTCTCTCCTTTTTATTAAAATTAAATTTCGAATATCACAACTCGTTAAAAATTTAATTACAAAAACAATCTGCAAGTCAAAAAATTAACGAACTTCTAAAAAGTCATATTACTTTTTTTTCAAAAAGTCAAGTTTTTTCTTTTTTCTGGCAACTTTTTTGCCTTATTTAGCGTATTATATAGGAAGAGAGTTTATTTGTTTTCTTCTTATTTTTCCCAAACCGTTACAAACAGGCAATTTTAGAGTTTTACATTCATAACTCAATTGCACTATAAATATTTACTTTCCGGATTTTGGGCGCACATTACATTTAGTTTATAACATTTTTGGGTTACTGTAAACCCATATTTTATCACTTTGAATAAAGTACACAACAAAATTGTCCCTTATTCTTGTTGGTTTGAATCTAATTTAAAACCGACAAAGAAAACCCGTTTTTTATGCGTCAATTAAAGATAACTAATAAAATAACGACTCGCGAGTCACTTGCACTAGATAAATATCTCAATGATATTGGTAAGATTGACTTATTAACTGCTGAAGAAGAGGCTGATTTAGCACGCAAAATACGTGAAGGAGATAATAATGCATTAGAAAAATTAACTCGTTCTAATTTACGTTTTGTAGTTTCTGTAGCTAAACAATATCAAAATCAAGGTCTTTCCCTTTCAGATTTAATTAATGAAGGTAATGTTGGTCTGATGAAAGCCGCTAAAAGATTTGATGAAACACGTGGTTTCAAATTCATTTCTTATGCTGTTTGGTGGATACGCCAATCTATACTTCAAGCCATTGTTGAGTATTCTCGTATGGTTCGTTTACCTCTCAACAAAGTAGGTTCGTACAATAAAATCAATGAAGCATATATTAAGTTTGTCCAAAAATTTGAACGTGAGCCAACACATGAAGAGTTAGCAGAAGTTTTAGGTATTAAAGCTAAAGATGTTTCTACTATTCTAAAAGGTGGTCGACATACTTCAATGGATGCACCATTAAATGGAGAAGAAGGAGATGGCACCATGCTAGATGTATTTGTAGATGGGAATAGCAAAGACCCAGATAACTCACTAATGGACCAATCTTTAAAAGATGAGGTCGCACAAGGTTTATCTATTTTATCTCCAAGAGAAGTTGAAGTATTATCGGCTTATTATGGACTTAATGGTCATAAATCTTATACTTTGGAAGAAATTGGAGAAATGTATGGATTAACACGAGAACGTGTCCGTCAAATCAAAGAACGCGCCATTCGTCGCTTACGTAAATCCTACAATAGAAATAATTTACGTTCTTATCTAGGAAAATAAATTACATTCTAAAAATAAATGTGTGGACGCATTTATGGACAGTTTAAAACAGAAAATGCCTGATTGTTATAATGACAATCAGGCATTTTTTGTAGTCAATAATTTATTACATTTGCATTAATTATGGCAGAGTCAATTAAGCAAGGCAAGAATTATCTTTTAGCAATCGCTATTGATAATTACAAACATATCCGTAAACTGAACAACAGTGTGCGAGATACAGATGCTATTGTTCAATTGCTATCAACACGTTATCAATTTGATGCTGCCAATATTGTGCGCTTGTATAATGCGGAGGCAAATGAACGTGAGATTTATCGTGAACTAAAGCGTTTAGCCCTGACCTTAACAGAGGAAGACAATTTAATCATTTATTTCGCTGGACATGGTATGTATGATGAAGTCACAAAAGAAGGCTTTTGGATTCCTGTAGATGCCGAGCAAGATGAGGAGGCTGACTATATTGGTAATGATAAAATCATTCGCTATATAAAAGCTATCAAAGCACGCCATATTTTTTTAATGGCAGATGCTTGTTTTTCGGGTAGTTTATTAACAGAAACACGCTCGGATATCCAAGACCGCTTAGAGTCAGAAGCTTCTCGCTGGGTATTAACCTCTGGTCGAAATGAAGTCGTGAGCGACGGAAAACCGGGTTCTCATAGTCCTTTTGCTAAGAGTCTTTTAGGTATTTTGGGACGCAAAAAAATCAAATCAATATTAGTTTCTGATGTAGTTCAGTATGTGAAAAAGCAAACAGCTAAACTAACAAAGAATAAACAAATTCCAATAGGAGCTGCTTTATTTATACCAGAAGATAAAGGCGGAGAGTTTGTTTTTCATCCACGGGAAAAAACAAACGAAAAAAATATTACACGAACTGATTTCATGATACATGATGCACAATTAAGTATCTTGTACAGTGATATTCGAAAGATAGAGGCAGAAGTAATAGTAAGCTCTGATGATGAGATGATTACAATGACGGGAGGTGTTTCAGAGGCAATTCGTAAATTGACGGGAGAAGTTGTATTTGAAGAGGCACAATTAAAAGTTCCCGCAAAATTAGGAGATGTAGTAGTTACATCTGGTGGCGAGTCATGGGCAAAGTATGTTTTTCATGCCATAACAATTGACTATGAAACAGGCGAACGAGTAGACTCTACCACGATTGAAAAATTAACGAAAACCTGTTTACAAAAAGCGGAACAATTACAAGTGAAGACTTTAGTTTTTCCCGCATTAGGAACAGGAGCAGCGCGAGCAGACTTTGAAGAAGTGGCTTCTGCCATGGTCGATACGATTGGGAATTATTTATTGAAAACTAACAAATTAGATAAAGTAACAATTGCTCTAAAAGGCAGACGAGGCGTCAATACAAAGAGTCAACTTTATCGTTTCTATCAAAAATCCGTTGCCAGAGCAGCTATTATCAACCAAATAGCAGAAACATATTCAAATCTCCGTGAGTTACAGAATAAATTAGCAGAAGGGAATGACCTTTTGATGTTATTACCTATCATTCAGGATATGCAATCGCAACTTTCAGCTGTTGAAAAATTAATAGAAAATAAGTCGGGTAAATTAGGCAGGAAGCAATCTAAAGAACTGAAAGTCCTGATGTCATCTCTTACCGATAAAGCATTTTCAATGCAGCAAACTATGCCTCAGTTATCTAGAAAAGTAGGTTTATATAAACGAGCAGGACGTAGTGTCGTACAGACAATCAATAATTTAAATCGAATCACTGAAAATAAAATTCGCTTCTAGTAAGCAGAAGTAAAAGTAATTCAACAACTTGAGCCATTATACTTGTTCTTTTTCCTTCTAAAAAACACAAAAAATAGTTC
>CAZQTE010000256.1:0-8560 GCA_964595615.1 uncultured Saprospiraceae bacterium | reverse complement strand
AAAAAAACTAGTTATGATACAATCAAGCAGTAATATTTTAATCAAACAGGTAATGGGTCAGAAATACTTATCTATAAAAATCACGAAAATGGGTAAGATAAAAACACAGAAATTATAGAACACTTTTCAATTAATCCTACTTGGATTATCAATATTAATTATTTTCTTTGTAGAGTTTTACTAATTACAACTAATACCTAATTATGACTCTACATATCAACAAAGGAATACTCCTAATCTTATTTTCTTGCTTTACTGTCAGTCTATTTTCTCAAAAAGTAGACAAATCAAATCACTCTCTACTTTGGGAAATTACAGGAAAAGACTTGGCTGCGCCTTCCTATCTATTTGGCACAATGCATGTTAAGAATCCTAAAGCTTTCGAACTACCCGACTCTGTATATATCGCCATAGAAAATTGCGAAGCCTTTGCAAATGAGGTCCAACCTGACTCCATGACTTTCTATTATTGGGATTTATATGCAGAAGGAGATACGACCAATTTTTTGAAAAAAATATTAGGAGAAGAAGCCTATGATGCTCTAAATCGTCGTTCTAATAGCGAATTAGGGAAACCCATTGACTCTCTGGAGATGAAGAAGCCTATGATTCTAAAGTCTTTATTGGATAATAGAAATGAAAAATTAGACTCTCTTTCTCACTCAAAAGACTTAGATTTCTATTTATTCGACTTAGCCTACCTGCAAAATAAATCTTTGCTTGGTCTAGAGCTACCAGCAGATCGCAAACGCTTAGCAGATGCCACTTTTAAATCTTTTGATAAATCTTTCCAAGAAAACATAAAAATACAAGATACGATTGAGTTTGATTTGTCATTTTTGAATATTTTGACAGACAAAATGAAAACTGTTTTTCAAATAGATCCAATGCAAGAAATGCTAGATACTTATCGTACTGGCGACTTGGAAAAGATTAAAAAATGGTATGATAAAGGACCAAAAGATAAGGAATATCAATATGAGATTTTGAACCGACGAAATAAAGTTATGGTTGAAAACTTACTTAAAATAGGGCGTGAAAAATCTTTGTTTAGCGCAGTCGGTGTAGCACATTTGATTGGAGAAGAAAATATGTTAAATCTGTTGCGATTAAAAGGGTATAATGTGCGAAGAGTAAGTCCAATATTCACTGATTTTGGAGAAAACTATAAAGTCAAGAAAGAGGAAAGAGAATGGACAGGCCTTCACAATGAAATATTAAGCGAGTACAAAATTTCTTTCCCAGGAATCCCATACAAAGAAAAAAGTAGTGAAGTAACTAATAAATTGCTGTTAGATAGCTATCGATACTTAAATCCCTACACAGAATTTGTACACCGTTCAGCCGTACGATTTTACCCATATATCGGGACAGAATATACTAAAGAACAAATTTATAGAGAAACAATAGATAGCTACCTAGCAAGAGGAACCTACAATAAAGAGGAAAGTTATAAGGATATAATGCAGGGTGATGTGGAGGGAAAAGAGTTTGTTTTAGTTTCGGATTCGACTGGACAGGCAAGCTATAACAGGATATTTCTAGTTGGGAATTACTTATACTATTTTGAAGTAAACATAAATGATAAGGATGATGACAAAACTGATATTTATCGATTTTTCAACTCCATTGAGATAGAAAATGCCATACCTAAAGGTTGGGAAACTTTGTCAGATAAGAGATCTGCTTTTTCTGTATATTGTCCAGCAGGAGCACAAGATAGAACGATAAAGACACCTGTTCCATTGGAAGACGGGACTATGGTAGAATATACCTTAACAATGTGGTTAAGTACAGACTTAGAAAAAGGTGACTCTTATCTCATACGAACCAATGATTTCCCTAAAGGAGTAGTCATGGAAGATGATAGTCTTTTTTTCGCTTCAACATTAGATGTAATAAAAACATCAATGCAAGCAGAAGTTAAGGAGTTTGAAGAAATTACTTACAAAGGTCTTAAAGGCTTTGATGCGATTTTCTTTGTGCAAGGAGTTTATGCAAAAGTTAGAGCTGTACTTAGAGGAGGAAGAACATATTTACTCTTACAGCAAAGACCTATTGGGATAGACAAAGCTGAATTCAACGATAAATTCTTTAATTCTTTAGAGATTTTACCTTATGAGGATACGGAGTATATTCCATACGAATATGAGGAAGAAAACTTTATCGTTAATTTTCCGTCGGAGGCAGAAATAAAAAAAGATACTTTCAGTCGTTGGCAGTTTCCGTTTCTTTATACCACTAGATACAATTCAATTGACAATAATACAGGAGCTATTTGCTATTTAGATATCAATGAATTTTCGGAATATTATGAAATGGAAAGTATAGATAGCTTTAACAATGAGGTTTTAGCCGTAGACACCACACTTTCATACATAAATCAGACACGCAATCCTATGACTATCAACAAGATAGAAGGGATATATGCAAATGAAAAAAGTGAAAGAACAAGCACAGATTATTACACTTGGTTTGGCTTTGTCCAAAACAAAATGTACCAATTGCACTATTATGCTCCAGATAAAGAAAATGAAGAAGAAAAAGTAATGAATTTTTTCAAATCATTTCAACTATTGGAAGAAAATAGAGAAATAAGCCTTCTAAATTCCAAGCGAGATAAAATTTTTGATGCTCTAATTAACGGGGATTCATTAACATTAGAAGCAGCAAGATTAGGGTTTGATAATTATGAATTTGACGAAGAGGACAAACCTGCGATTTATTCCATGTTGCGCGATAGATTGACACCCGACACTCTTAATTTTCCAAGAACTTTCAGTGAATTAATCGATGTTTTATCCACTTTAGACCCAGATGAGGAAACCGAAAAATTGGTCCGTGACCTCTTACCTTCGATTGCAGGAGATACGAAAAGAGAATTAGAATTGCTTAGTTTATTGGTAAAAACACCAAATTCAGCATCTCTTCAATTCTTCTTTGAAAAGGCTAAAGAACTATCATACGATGAGGATGAATACTATTATCCATATCAGGCTTTTGCCCCTTTTCAGGACTCTATTTTATTAGCTCAAGAATATTTTTCCGAACTAGTAGACTTATCAAAAAATAAGATTTTTACGGACCAATTTTATTATATATGTAGTCGAATGGTAAGTCAAGATACCGTGAATTTTGATTTTGTAAGTCAACAAAGTTCTTTATTCCTTACGAATGCAGAGGAAATTTTAAGGAATGAAAAAATACTAGAAAGTGATACTATCGTTACTTTTGATGAACAAGACCAACTTTATACATTATTAAATATTTTATCACATATTAAAAATGATGCAAAAGTCAGTCAGCTATTCAATCGCATATACGAGATTAAAGACCCTGCAATACTTTATTATGCATTAGTTTCAAGGTTTAAAAATGGAGAAAAAGTAAATAAAAAGAAAATTGATATTCTAAAAACATCCGTTTATGAATATAGCTATCTTCTCTATAAACTGGAAAGTGATGAGATGCTAGATGTATTACCAAAGAAAGACTTAAAACCGAGAGTTCTTTCAGAGACATTGGTAAAACAAGCAGTATACGAAGACTTTTACAGCGACGATTTTGAATTAGAGTACATTGGACAATATCAACGAACAATAGAGGATAAAGAACATGATATATACCTTTATTCCTACAAATTTGATGATAGTGAAGGCTATGTTTGTGCTACCCAACTCAAAAATGAAGCTCCGACGGTTCAAAAATCTATTGAGAGACTCACTTATGAAACAAAATCATACGATAGCCCAGAGGATGTCCTAAAATATTGGTTTGATTAGTAGCAGTATCGCGGCGTTTAAATTTTACTCAACCTCATTAATATTGTACTTTGGACAAAAGATATTAGACTTTAGATGTTAGACTATTCAAGCGAAAATCAATTTTTAGACTTTTAAAAACATTGATAATCAACGAAATACGCATTAAATTAATATTACTGTTCAGTAATCTAATATCTAAAATCTTTCGTCCAAAGTCTAAATTCATAGAGTCTAATAAAAAATCCCTTGTGGCAATTAAGTCACAAGGGATTTTCTGTAAAGTTATTCGTACAAAGAACGAATAAACTTATGCAAAAGCTGAAGGTTGCTCCCGCGATTACATGTATTAAGACATTCCGAATTTACGGGATGAATTGTTTATTCTGCTTTTTGTAAGAAACATAACTTTTGACATAGATAGATTCATTTATACCTCCTTTTATTAGTGAAAGGCCTATCCTGCTGCGCTCTCGCGCTTCAGGTTAACGCTGCTTGCGTTGAGACAAATATAGTACGAAAATCTGAAAGATGCTTGCTTTTGAAAAATAAAATTTCATTATTACAAGTTGATGACAGAATCAAAAAAAGCTCTGTAAGCTATATCTATAAACATTACGAAGTATTTGGTTGATGCATTTCAAAATGCTTCCTACGAAGCTGATGCAAAGTCTCATGTCAGTAACGGAACAAAAGCAAGAGCTTATAATTTATAAAAAAAAGTATCTATTTCCTACCTATTTTGACGTAGCTGCATCACAGTATTAAAAATATTCCATGTCACATTTTTTGCATTTTAATTTCTTTTTATTCAATATTTGATTACATTTACTGTCGAATAGATAATTTAAACTTCTAATCGGCTAAACTTAAGAGAAAAACCCAAAAATAAAAACCATTCCAGCCTCATAAATAAACGTAGTAATACTTAATATTCTCGCCAACAGAGCATAAGTTATCTTTCCCCGAAATTCTGTCACAAATCACATTTAATTTTCTTGTATTTTAAATTTAAAAAAATATAAGAATAGCATAACACACAAGTTTCAACTGTCATTTTTGTAGTTGGATTGCTTCTGTGCTTTTCACCTTATGCAAATAATTAAAAAACTTTTAGACCTACAGTTAACCAATTGAAAACGCTTAATCATACTATTTTTTTAGAAATCAAAACTACACTGCTACCTATGAAAAACAATTTAAAGGTTGTGGAGCAAATTTATCAAAATGTTGCTACCGCAAAGTCTATGGGTATTTCACAAAATATTATCCAGGACTCGAAACTCACTGACCGAAAAATCACTTTACACAACAATCAATGTATCAATTTTGCTTCCTGTAGTTATTTGGGTATTGAAAAAGACCCTCGATTAGTAGAAGCAGCAGTTGATGCCACTCGAAAATTTGGAACTCAGTTTTCGGCATCTCGTGCTTATCTTTCCGTTTCTTTATATCATGAGTTAGAAGATTTGCTCTCCAAATTATTTGGTTATCCTACTATCGTATCAGCGACAACGACCTTAGGTCATATGTCAGCGATACCAGTTTTAATTGACAGAGAAGACGCTATAATCATAGACCAACAAGTCCATGCTAGTGTCCAAACCGCCGTAAAATTGGTACAAGCGACAGGAACTTATGTGGAAACTGTTCGACATAACCGAATGGATTATCTGGAAGCTCGCATCAAAAAATTACAAAACAAACATCGTAAGATTTGGTATATGGCAGATGGAGTATACTCTATGTATGGAGATGCTGCGCCAATGAAAGACCTTCATTATCTGATGGAAAAGTATAACAACTTCCATTTGTATATCGATGATGCACATGGCATGAGCTGGTTAGGAAAAAATGGTGTTGGATATGTATTAGACCAAGGTCCTTTACACAAGAAAACAGTAATGCTGACTTCCTTAAACAAAAGTTTTTCAGCAGCAGGTGGGGCGATTATTTGCTCTGACCCTGAAGTTGAAAAAATGATACGCTACTGTGGTGGCACACTCATGTTTTCTGGCCCTGTACAACCCCCTCAACTAGGTGCAGCAATTGCCTCTGCAAAAATCCATTTAAGTGGCGAGATTGAAAAATATCAACAAGATTTGCAGGATAATATGGCTCTTTTCCTTGACTTAATTCGTGAATTTAACTTACCTCTCTTAGGAGAAGGCAAAACGCCTATTTTCTATATTGGTATTGGGAAAGTGCTAAATGGTTATCACATGGTGCAAAGATTGATGCAGCGTGGATTTTTCACTAGTATTGGTGCTTTTCCGAGCGTACCTATGAATCGCTCAGGAGTAAGAGTAACTATTAATGCCAATCACACACAGGAGCAAATTAGAAATTTAGCAAATACTATCAGAGAAGAATTAGACATATTGTTAGACAATGAAAATATGTCTATGAATGACTTGTATAAGTTTTTGAAAATTGACAATCCTGCTACTCCTGTAGCTGTTTAAATTCTTTGTACTTTGATAAAAGTAGTTAAGAGAAACCCGTACTCCCTTTTGGAAGTGCGGGTTTCTTTACTTTAACATTTGTATTAGACTTTGGACGAAAGATTTTAGATGTTAGATTACTGAATAGTAAAATTAATGCAATGCGTATTTTATTGATTATCAATATTTAAAAAAGTCGAAAGATTGATTTTTCGCTTGAATAGTCTAACATCTAAAGTCTAATATCTTTTGTCCAAAGTCCAAATTTGTAGTACTGTCGATTTATAAATCTTACCAATCGGCACCGTAAAATCTCCAATCATTATTCGATTTCCCTCAATAAGTAGCACACGTTATTTATTTCGGAAAATTTGAGAATGAGATTTTTGTGCATATTTTCTTCAAAAAATCAGTGCATAGCCAAGCTACGGACTTACTTTTTGGGAGGAAATAGGCGGGAAAATATCTTGTCAAATTACCGAAATAAATAGGGGGTGCTACTTACTATTTATCCGTCCTTTTGAAATTGCAAAGGATTTATGAACTTGCATCAAATCTGACAGTTTAATGAAGAGCTTTTGTCACTAATTCCCAATCCCATATTCCCTTAATCTCTCCTTCAATACATCATAATCGGTATATCCAGATGAAATTAAAATCGATTTTTCTCCTATAGTCAATATCAAAGCAGGAAAACCACTCACTTTTAATCTCTGAAAAAAGTCAAATTCAATCTTAGCCTTTAGAAGATACTTTTCCGACTTCATTTTTGTATCAAAATCCGCTGCATCACAGCCTATTTCAACGGCATATTTTGTGTATGCAGACAAATCAATCGTATCAATTCCATCATCATAAACTGCGCCTTGCAATGAATGCGCAAAATCGACCGCTTTCTCAGGAAATTGCTCCTTGACAATACAAAGGGCTATCGCTGGATAAAGCGAGTCTAAAGTCAAAGTATCTTCCTCTGTTTTCAGATGCTTTAAAAACCCCTCACCAAATTTCACACCTGTTCTTTCTACCACACTTTTATATGCGCCTGCTCGAATGTAAGAAGCAACTTTATTTATCGGGCCAATACGTTCACCTACAAATAATCCGCCGCTGATGACACTAAAATTTAAGTCATCTTGATAGTCTTTATGCAGTTGTTTTATGACTGGACTAAATCCATAGCACCAACCACACAGTGCATCGTACAAATAAGTTATTGTTCCTTTTTTCATTGTTTTTTATTCTACTGAGTACATGACATTATTTATAGTTACCGAGAAGGAACACACAGTTTACCAGAAAGGTTTTAACGCTACATCTTTCATCTTGAAAACTCAAATCTCGTCGTCTTCGCTACATTAGCCTAGCTTCGATTCTATTAAAAGTCAGTTATAATAGATATTTACGGCACAAACTAACTCTATGAAATTATTACACTCATTTCTTCTAATGTCCTTCTTTTACATGCATTTGCCATTAAATGCACAGAAAATGGACGCAAAATCAAAAATTCTATTAGAAAATTTAGAGGCGATAAATGGCAATTATGATAGTCTCATCGCCTTAAATGATGTTCAATTTACCTACAATAAAGTCATTTACGGAAATACACGTACCAGTCAAGAAAAGCTCATTTTTAAAGGCGAACATTCCCTATCTACGTACAATGGAGAGTACAAACAGCAACAAGGAATCATAAAAAGGTCAAGTGTCAATGGCAAAGGATTGATGTCTATTGATGACGAAATATTACCTGATGAAAAGTCAAAAAAAGTGGCTGTTTATGCGAATAACATTACTTTTTACTGGTTTACGATGATGTATAAATTGGCTGACCCGAGTACTATTTCGACCTATTTGGGGCAAGAAAAAATTGATTCTGTTACTTACGATAAAGTAAAATTAGTGTTTGATTATAGCAAGTTGGATAAGAAAGCTAATGATGAATATTTGTTGTATTTCAATCCAGAGACACATTTAGTTGACTTATTTCTCTACTCTGAAACAAATGGTGATGTGATTAAAAATCCAAAAGCGAAAGTATTTGTAACTTATAAGGTTTTTCAAGGGGTTCATGTGCCTGTGATACGTAGACATTTTAAGAAGAATGAGAAAGGAGAATGGGATATTTATGGTGTTTTTTCTTTTTTGGATGTGGTGTTTGATAATGGGTTTGAGATTGAAGATTTTGATTTAAAAAACTTACATAAAGACTAATTTCGCAATTCTATTTGCACCAGTGGCATAGGCTTCTTTTTCGCTAAGAATATAATAAATTTGTGTTTGGCTAAAATAAAGAATCATAATTAAATAAAATTGGACTTTGGACGGAATTTATATTCGTTTCAAAAGCCCCCA
>CAZQTE010000255.1:3780-8574 GCA_964595615.1 uncultured Saprospiraceae bacterium | reverse complement strand
GAGAATAATTAAGAATAGGCGTTGACTATTTCTTTTAGCTCTGCTAAGTGAGCCATTTTTATCGGTTGACGATGCTTTAAATTATAAGAAGTAAAAAATCCATGACCTTCTAAAAAACGTATCTGTAAGCGATTCCAATCTTCTTCTGTTTGAATAACATTAAAAGTTTTCAATTCATCAAAGAGAGTATCGCCGATAGGTTTAAAATCATTTCTACCTAAGTAATCTAAATCTGCATCTGCTAAGATTTCTTCTAAAGGTGTCTTTGGCGTTTGAGGAATTTTTGTCGCCATTATCATCCCACAAATCTTCTCAATATTTTCCTCTGTATAACCATATCGAGGCAGGTTATCGCGTGCGATTTGGCAACCCGTTTCTTCATGATTAACATTACTTACCGTAAAACCAGAATCATGGAAAAGTGCTGCCGTTTTGACCAAAATCGTCTCTTCAGGTAAAATATCCAAATGTCCGCACAATTCAGCTGCAACTTCCAACACATCAATCGTGTGATGAAAGCCATGATAAGTTAGTTCAGGAGACAACTCCTTCTCTAATTTCTCTAAGATGAATTTTTTTGCGGCAGAATATTTCATTTAATAATTTGAAACGTAAATTTTGAGCAAAATGTTTGTTCTTTGATAAATTCCAGTACAAATTGATTGTCGCGAGCAAGATAAGGATAATTTATATTCTCAAAAGAATTTTTCCAAAAATCCTGTTTGCACAATAGTCAGCATTCATACTTCATATTTATCTCAAACCACAATCGGCGCAGCCAACAATTCATCTGGAATACCAAAAGCATCCACCAAACCTACTGCATTTCCGCGAACTTTCAAACATAAAGCATCAACGGTGCTGCGAATTGCTTTTGACTTAAGACTCTCCAAATAGTCATATTCCATAAACCAACCACTATGTTTTTCGATGGTATGCAATGCGTATAGGTTACAAACATCCGTTAAAACTGCTTTTGCATTCGCATCTTCAACAGTATTTATTTTCTTTCTGAAATTTTCTACTGTTAGGCGTTCGATATAAGCTTCTGCTAAAGCAATTAAGTGCGTTTGACATTGATTATAAGCCTCAAAAGAACTCATCCCGCCTTTGATTTTGCGGCGCATTCGCTGTGCCACAGAATACAAAATTTGCTCCTCTCTAAATTGGAGTGCTTCCTCATGAAAGTCACCGTCTAATAAATGTTCTCTATCCGAACGGCGTCCGTAAACAGGATTTAATTTATTCAAATTAACTGCTACTCGACTACCCAACATCCGCAAGACACCAACCATTCCATCATCATTTAATTCTTGCTTGAATGCTGATAAAACACCTTTTGCAACCAATTGCATCAAGACTGTATTATCTCCTTCAAATGTGGTAAAAATATCCGTATCTGCTTTTAAATCAGCTAAACGATTTTCTGCCAAATAACCTTTTCCACCACAAGCCTCGCGACATTGTTGTAAGGTATGCGTGGTAAACCAAGTTGCATAAGACTTAAAACCTGCGGCCAAAGTTTCTACTTCACGCATTTCGTCTTCGTCAGCGGCTACAAATTTATCTGTCAAAAATTTCAATCCAAAATCAACAGCATAAGCCTTCGCTAACAAAGGCATCAAGCGTCTTTGGTGACTTTGATAATCTAAAATAATCGTTTCGCTACCAGAAGTATTTCCTGCAAACTGGCGACGCTTAGAAGCGTACTTTATGGCAATCGCTAAACCTGATTTTGCGGCACTCAAGCCTGCACGAGGGACACATACACGTCCACCAACAAGCGTTCCAAGCATGGTAAAAAATCGCTTAGAAGGATTATCAATTGGACTTGAATAATTGCCTTCTGCGTCAATATCGCCATATTTATTTAGCAAATTCTCACGCGGAACACGTACATTGTCAAACCAAATTCGCCCATTATCGACACCATTCAATCCTACTTTATATCCATTATCCTCAACGCGTATACCAGGCAATAAACGATTGTTTTTATCACGCAGAGGCACTACAATCGCATGGACACCATGACTTTCATTATTCACTATCAATTGACAAAAAACTGCAGCATAACGGCTGTGCATTGCATTTCCTATATATTCTTTCCCAGCTCCTTCACATGGAGAATGCACAACTAATTCCCCTTTGTCCGCATCATAAGTCCCCGTTGTTTCCAAACCGCGCACATTAGAACCATGCCCTGTTTCTGTCATGGCAAAACAACCTAATATCTCTGCTGTTCCCGTTCCTTTTAAGTAGGCATCATGGTGCTTTTTCGTTCCCAAACGTTGAATTGCACCTCCCCAAAGCCCAAATTGAACTCCAAACTTTATCGCCAAACTCAAATCATGGTAACCCAACATTTCAAAAACAGCTGAATAAGGACGCATGTCATCAACACCGCCATATTCTTCTGGATATGCCAATGCCCCCATGCCTTGATTGGCGAGCATTTTTGTCCACTCCAAAACCTGATTTCTATAGTCTTCCTTGACGCGTAAAGTTTTATAGCGGAAAAGTGGGTCAGATAATAAAACCCGCATTTTACGCTTTATTTCAGGAGAGTCACTATCTAATAATTCCTGAATAATTTTTGGGTCAAAATTAACTGGCTCTTGCTCCGCTCTGAGTTGTTTTTCAGATTTTGGAAAAATGGTATGGTAGGTCGCTGTACTCACGCCACCAATAGCATCTTCCAAATCCTGCAAAGCTTTTCGCGTATCCGATTCCGCCCACAGCACTTTATTCTCGCCTTCGGTCGCTGTACGTTTTGCCATCTCAAAACCTAAATCAGCAAAAGTTTGCTTTTTCTCAGGGTCTAATTGTTCCGCAGCATTCCGCAAAACAATTTTCCAATGCTGAAAAAGTTGGCGGTCAGGTAAGGCGCGTGGATCACTCCATCTTTGCAAAAGGATTTTATCCTCTTTAGAAAGAAATTTTAAATCTTTGATTTTGCTACGCAAAAGACGTACTTCAGAAGGAGATAAAACGCGGTCTGCCCATGCAACATAAAAAAGTGGCAATAGGCTTTGAACGCCTGGAGAATAAGAATTGATAGAAGGAGGAAGTTGGCTCATATTTATGTTGTTTTAGAGATGTTAGATGTTAGGAACTGTTTGATTTTTAGGTGAGAGGAGCGAGGTGAGAGGTGAGAGTTCGGTTAGCAAAAGCCCAAACTCTCACCTCTCGCCTGACACCTCTCACCTTTTTACATCTAATGCTCTGTAAATTATCGTATCCATAGTTTTCACCGTAGTGTCCTTTTATTGGACTTCATCTAATCTTTTCAGTCACATTTCATTTAAAACAGTAGACAAAAGAAATAGGTTTAAATTTCAAGCCCAATATATAAAAAAATCCTTTTCAATGTCCGCGGATAAACCAAGAATTCGACTATATTTACCCTATGAATCAAACCTTTTCAGAACTTTTTCGCCCCGAAAGCATCGTCTTGGTCGGAGCCTCCGATAAGCCGGGGTCTGCGGGTTTTCGGATTACGAAAAATCTGATGGAGGGTGAATATATGGGAAAAGTCTATCCTGTCAATCCAAAATATCTGGAAATGTACGGGCAGACTTGTTATCGAAATTTGCAACATATTCCAGATAGTCCCGATTTGGCTGTTTTTGTATTAGCACCAGAACGTATTCCGCAGCAATTGGAAGTTTGTGGAACATTGGGAATTAAGGCAGTTTTGATTATTTCGGGTGGACATCGCAAGGCGGGAGAAGTGGAGAATGATATAGAAGAAAGATGCCTTAAAATCTGTCAACGGCATGGAATGCGGATGATTGGTCCAGAGAGTTTTGGAATTCAGACGCCTGACTTGGATTTGAATTTGAGTATTTTTGAAAAGCCATTACAGTCTGGAAGTATTGCTTTTGTTTCTCAGAGTCGGGCGGTTTCTAATATGGTGGCGGAATGGTCTTATTATGAGCACATCGGGTTTAGTTACTTCATTTCTGGAGGAACGATGCTGGATATTGGCTATCATGAGCTGATAGATTATTTGAGTGAGGATTTTCATACAGATTGTATTCTGATTTATATGGAAACGCTGCGCAATGCCCGCGAATTTTTAAGTGCAGCAAGAGAATTTACGCGTCGTAAACCGATTGTCATTTTAAGGGCTGGAAAATCTCTGCCGAGTGCTGATATTATTTATGCTAATCGCGGTGTAGTAACTGGCGACCATGCTGTTTTTTCAGCGGCATTTAGACGCGTTGGAATCATTGAAGTTGAAACCTTGCATCAACTTTTCAACAGTGCAGAAGCTTTTGGTAAGCAATCAAACCCTAAAGGTAATCGTCTCGCGATTATCACAAATGCAGCCTCTCCAGGCTTAGTCGCGGTAGATAGTCTATTAGAAAATGGCGGCAAATTAGCCAACTTTACAAATACAACTTTACAAAAATTAAAAGCAGTTATTCCTGTCCAGAGGCAGTTGAATAATCCTGTAGATTTATATGTAACGGCAAGTGTTAAAGATTATCAAAAATCACTTTTGTCTTGTTTGCATGATAATAATACGGATGCGGTTTTGGTGATTTATGCACCAAATCATAGGGCAGAAGACGAGAATGAATTAGCAAAGACTTTGGTTAAAATTGCGCGTTCAGCAGATAAAACTGTCTTAGTTTGTTGGATAAGTCGTCGAGATAGAACGAATAGTAAGATACTTTTAGAGAATGGCGGTTTGCCTGTTTACCACTTTCCCGAAAATGCCGTGAATATTTTCATGAGCATGTATAATTATCATCGAAATTTGGATTTGCTTTATGAAGCGCCTTCTTC
>CAZQTE010000255.1:0-3680 GCA_964595615.1 uncultured Saprospiraceae bacterium | reverse complement strand
GTGGAGAAAATGATAAAGAAAGAATACGAATTGTATGTCGGAGCAGATAAGCATCCTGTTTTTGGTCCAGCGATTCGTTTTGGAATGGGCGGTGTCGCTTATGACGTTTTTGATGATATTGAATATGGTTTGCCGCCTTTAAATATGGCTTTAGCACGTCGTATTATTGAGAATACACGCATCTATAAAATCTTAAAAGGCTATCGCGGTACACAATCCGTAAACATTGAGGATATTCAACTTTTGCTGTATCGCTTTTCTTATATAGTCATGGATTTCCCACAAATTAATTCTATCACTATCAATCCTTTTGCTATTGATGAAAATGGTGGAATGGTCTTGAATGCGCGGACGACTTTGGATACAAATGTCAATACAGTTGAGAGCAAATATCATCACTTAGCAATTCTTCCATATCCCGAAGAGTTTGTACAAGAAATAGAATCGCGCGACGGTAAAAAAGTGACCTTACGTCCTATCCGTGCCGAAGACGAAGAGTTAGAACGCGAACTTTTAGAAAACCTTTCTGACCAATCTCTTTACTTCCGATTTTTCAGTTCAGGTATCAAAGTGACGCATCAGATGCTATCTCGATTTACGAATATTGATTACGATAGAGAGATGGCTGTAGTCGCAGAATATACGCAGTCAAACGGCAAACATATCGCAGGTGTAGTGCGTTTGGCGCTAAGTTCTGACCGTAAAGAGGGCGAATATGCCATTGCGATTCGAGATGATTGGCATGGTCGCGGTATCGGCGGAAAAATGACGGATTACATTTTAGAGATAGCACGTATTAGAAATATTAGCCGTGTTCACGCGACTGTTTTGAGTGATAATGAGCCAATGATTAAGCTTTTTAAATCGCGAGAATTTAGAACTTGGAGTATTGACGAGGAGACAATTGGAGTGGAAAAATTTATTTAAATAAGTCACCCTATTTATTTTCAATAAAATTCAATAATTTGGCGAAGGAAATTCATTCTTTCGTCAAATTACTATCTTATGTCAAATCTCAAATATCTCTTTCTTTTCCTATCTTTTCTATTTGTAAATTTCACCATTCTACAAGCACAAAATCTAAAAGAAAAACAAAGCATCACCAGCAAAATACTTGGCGAGTCCGTCAATTATAGTATTTATTTTCCACCTAATTATAATGCGAGCAATCGTAATTATCCCGTCACCTATGTCTTACATGGCTATACGGATGATGAAACGGCTTGGGTACAATTTGGAGAAATAGACAGACAAGCAGATGCCGCTATTCTGTCTGGCAAGATACCACCTATGATACTCGTTATGCCTGACGCGAAAGTCACTTGGTACGTCAATGATGCTTCAAGTAAAAAACGCTATGAAGACTTTTTTATAGAAGAATTTATTCCTCATATTGACAAAACTTATCGTACGCGGGCGAAAAAGGAATTTAGAGGAATCACGGGCTTATCTATGGGTGGTTATGGCTCGTTTCTATATGCTATCAAACATCCAGATTTATTCGCGGCTTCTGTTCCTTTGAGTGCTGCATTTTATACAGAAGAAAAAGTCATCACTTATGAGCAAGAGCGTTGGAATAATGTAGAAGGATTGATGTATGGCAAGGATTTAAAAGGACAAGAACGCATTACGGAGCATTGGAAGGCTAATAATCCTTTTGAAATATTAAAGACTGCGGATAAAGAAGAATTGAAAACTGTGAAATATTGGATTGACTGTGGCGACGATGATTTTCTTTATGAAGGCAATTCAAAAATGCATATTGTTCTACGAGATATGGAAATTCCACACGAATTTCGAATACGCGACGGAGCGCATAATTGGACTTATTGGCGGACAGGGATTATTGATGCCTTGGCTTTTATAGGAAAGAGTTTTAAAAGGTGAAAGAGTTGTGAGTTGTGGGTCTTGCGCGAACTCACAACCCGCAACTTATGAACTCTTATCTTTCCATTCTTTCACTCGAAGCGTCAAATCAACAAACTCCTCAACCGTCAAACGCTCTGGACGATTATTAAAAAATTCATCTTGTAGGTACGGCGAGCCTTTTAAAAACATCTTCATCGTATTGCGCAGCATTTTACGACGCTGACTAAATGCTTGTTTGACCACCTGACGGAAGAGTTGATAATCACAACCCAAATCTTGATTCGCTTTTCGTTCCAAACGAATGACCGCAGATTGTACTTTTGGAGGAGGATTAAAATTACCTGGCTTAACATAAAAAAGCATTTTCCCTGAATAATATGCCTGTGTCAAAACCGCAATAACACCATAATCTTTCCCACCTGGAGTTGCAATAATACGCTCCGCCATTTCCTTCTGAAACATGCCAACCATTTCTGGCACTTGGTCTTTATTATCCAGCATTTTAAAGACAATCTGCGAAGAAATATTGTAAGGAAAGTTACCAATCAATCCAAATTCTTCGTCGCCTATAATTTCCTTAAAATCCGTCCGCAAAAAATTAGCTTTCACCAATCGTTCGGACATTTCAGGATAATTATAAGTCATAAACTCAATCATATCGGCATCCGCATCAACAGCATAAGTCTTGAATGACTTCTCCAGTAAATACTTCGTCAGCATCCCTTTCCCTGGTCCTACTTCCAAAACCTTTTTATAGGTATCTGTCAATAAAAGTCCATCTGCAATCCGTTGCGCCATGTCTTCATTCGTTAGGAAATGCTGTCCGTATGATTTTTTTGCTTTCAATTTTTCATTTTATAGGTGTCAGGTGTCAGGTGTCAGGTGTCAGGCTGCTTATACGTGTACACTGCCTGAGTCCTGATGTCTGACTCCCTTTCAATAGTGCAAAGGTAGATAGAAAAAAGGGAATACCAGTAGTCTATTAAGAATTCACCAAACAACTATTTCAAGCGTCTTTTCTGTCTACTATTTGTCTTTCTAAAAAATAGAATATTTCGCATTTCTCTTTTCTTTAAATTAGCGAATATTTTAGCAGCAAACATTTCCAAAATACTCAGTACAAAAATAGACACAATTCCTTTCACCATTAACTACCTACGATATGGACGGAAAATTTGGTTGGATGTTATTTGATGGAAAATTTTTAGAGATTAATTACAGCGAAAATTTACTAATCGTACACCCTAAAAAACCAGCAGGTTTGAAAAAATACACAAAACTACCCATTGAATGGGTCAGACCATTTATTTGTATCAAAGCCAGTTTAAAAGTAGACTCTAAGAAATATGAAGGCACCTTCTTATTAGATTCTGGCGCAAATCAAGCCTTGATAATTGATAGAGATTGGGCAAAAGCACAAAACTTCCCTAAGGATTTAGAAGTCTTAAAATCAACGACTTTGCGAGACCCGCGCGGCAATGAATTTGAAGCTAAGACTGTCAAATGTCCTTCTTTATTGGTTAAAAAAGACGAATTACTCAACGTGCCTGCGACTATTTTAGCAGGTCCAAATCCTACAGGATTTCCGATTAATTATTTTGGAAATGAAGTCATGAAGCGTTACGATACCATTCTTGATTTTCAGAATGATGTGATTTACTTTAGAGCTAGTAAATTGGGTGATACTCCTTTTAAGGATGTTTTAAAATATACAGATGAGTGATTAAGGGATGAGTAGCTTCAGAATGAATTACAGTCGTCGCTATTTACGTTTTTCGGCGACTTATAATTTTGGGAATAATAAGATTAAT
>CAZQTE010000254.1:0-8575 GCA_964595615.1 uncultured Saprospiraceae bacterium | reverse complement strand
AATACCCACCTCGCAATCGCCAAAACAGTCTGGGCTGACGACAATTGTTTCGCAAACTAAAACGCCTTGTGGACAATCTGGCGTTTCGATACCAGCGCAGATTTCGTATGTACCAGCTTCTGTTGGGTCGAAGTCAATGCCATGAAAGAAGCTGACAAATTCATCATTAATGTACCAAGAAACGTGTTGCCCACTGGATTCTGAAATTACGTAAGTATCGCAGTCAATTTCATTGATTGTAATACCCACCTCGCAATCGCCAAAACAGTCTGGGCTGACGACAATTGTTTCGCAAGCAAAGGGACCTTCCGGGCAATCTGAAGTTTCATAATATCCACAGATTTCATAAGTGCCAGATTCACTGGGGTCAAAATCAATCGCCGAGCCACTATTATAAAATTCTCCATTGACAGTCCACTGAAGTTCAATTTCGTTTTCTTCAAAAAAAGTAAAGGAAGAACAGCTATGCTCTTCGTAGTTGACATCAATATCGCAATTTGGTCTCTTAACAACAAACTGCGTTGAAGCTGGAATAATAGGAAAAGTTTCAAAATCGGCACCTACGAATTTCACATTTTCAATCGTAAAATTAATCGTATCTGCTTCAACATTTAAAACTATGTCTTCGACAATTATTATAAAACTACCAATCTTACCATGTCCATCAAGGTTATTACCTGATAATCGCGAAAGGGCAAAATCTATTCGGTTGTTGGCTGCTTCATGATTCTCGAAGTTGATAGTCTCATTATCAACTTCAAGCCAAGAAGAAGGGTCTGGGGCATATTCTACACTTGAAAAAGTAGAATTGTGTTCACTCTCGTAGCTAATATCAAGCGCAATTCCATGAAAATCATCTATAGGAGTATTAGCATCACCAAGAAATAAGTCAATTTGAATAGGTTCTCCTATGAATACTTCGTTTGCAGTAAGTTCAAAATATAGAGCAGGATTATCACTACCCGGATCTGCATTCAAATAACCCTCTGGTCCAAGTTCACCCTGCGTTAGATTATAATTTAAGCTTGTAATTATATCAATATCAGTATTGTTTACAACTCCATCTCCATTGGCATCGGCATAGTAAAAATTATCTCCGTTGGGGAATTGATTAGACCATTCTGATGATGGAACGGGATAAGACTCCCAAGCAGAACTCTGAGCTTCTCTGGGTTCTCCAACTGCGCCAAAGGCCCACCCTGTATGTAGCAAATCTACATGATTAACAATTCCATTTCGGTTGACATCTCCAGGCCAAACATTTTGCGCCGAAAGCTGAAAAGTAGAGACGATTAAGAAAAGGAAAAGAATACTTTGTTTACAATAGTTCAGAAAATTCATGGACTCTAATTTTTTAACATAGTTTCAATTATTGTCCTACAAATTTAAGGCTAGAATGCCGTTAATAAAAAAACAAATTTCAGTATTTGCCAAAGAATATTATTAAATTTTATTATTTTAGCTCAAATCATATTAGATTTATCTTATTAAAAATCAGAACTTTACACAAATCATATTGCTTAATTTTTACATTTAAATTACAAATTTGCCAATCTATATTAAAAATGATGAATAAATTATTATTGTATTTTTCAAAAATTCAAGCGAAAGAATTGCCAAAATTGGAGGCATTTGTTCGTTCCCCCTTTTTCAATTCTGATCAGGCAGTTCTAAAAATGATGGTCGATTTAATCGGTCTATGGCCTGATTTGCCAGAACAAAAGGAAGAGCTTTATGCGTTGGCTTATCCAAACGAGCCTTACGATGCAAAAGAATTTAGATATTTGATCAGTAATTCAGCGGCTTTGATTAGTCGTTTTTGGTCTATTCAATCTTATGAAAAAAACAAGCCTCAAATGTTGCTTGATCAAATGACCATTTATTCAGAAAAAGAGCTCGATAAAAGTTATCGACAAACCGTTCGAAAATGGGAAGTATTGGAGAATAAATCGAAATCGAATTTCCAAGATTGGTATTGGTACGATCTCCGTTTTAAGCAAATTAAGGAAGTAGAGTTTGGTAGAAAAAAGATTCGTCATTTTGATCAGAATATTACGAGTCTAGTTACAGCTCTAGACAAATATTACTACCTCCATCGTCTAAGTAGTGCTTGTTCCATTCTTGATCGCCAGGCTATTTTCAAAGATGATAATACTCCTTTGCCTCCTGATTGGTTTAGTTATCTAAAAGCGCGTAATCTTTTCGAAGATCCACTGATTGAAACGTATTATGTACTTTGGGAAATGTTGAATTATCCTGAAGAAAAAAAGCACTTCGAAAAGTTTCTTTTGCAATTGAATCTTCCCGAATTAGGAAGCAATCTTTCCTCCCTCCGACCGTTATATCTTGCAGCGGTTAATTATTCTTTGAGAAAATTACGTCAAGGGAAACAAGAATATCGGGAAATTGCCTTGCAGCTTTATTCTGAAGCTATTGAGAGAAAAATTTTGATAGAAAATGGCGTACTCTCTCCTTGGTCTTTTGGAAATGTGGTTAAACTGGCAACACAACTTCATCGTTATGATTGGGCAATTGAATTTATTGAAACAAAAGTAAATTTGCTTCCTGATAGCTTTAAGAAAGATGCCCTCCATTTCAACTTAGCACAGGTCAATTATGTAACAAAAGATTTTGAAGCGGCACAGAATCATTTGCTCAAAGTTTCCTATTCAGATTTAAATTATTACCTCGGTGCCAGAATTTTATTGTCCAAAATTTACTTTGAATTAAATGATGAAGAGCCACTTTTATCTTTGATTAGTTCTTTTACGATTTTTCTAAAAAGAAATAAAGACTTATCACCTAATATCAAAAATTCATGCCTTGGCTTTTGTGATGTGCTCTATCAATTAATCCGAAAACACAATAAGCATTTTGCAAAATTGGAAGCCAAGATAAAGGAAATGCCTTTTTTGGCAGAGCGTGATTGGTTGATGTTGAGGTGGTCAGAATTGGAGGTTGAGTTAGGTTAGATAAATAGCAAATTAGGGTTTATTCTCTTTGTGAGACGATTTAAGTGGTGTGTTCTACTATTTTTTTTCTAATTCTCTTGTCAGTATTTGTAATTCCTTATTGTCTTTCCAACCTTCGCATTCATTCATCGCGATTATTAGATATTTCTTTGCTTCCTCTAAATTTTTTGCTTCTCCTTGAACCCTTGCATTTTTCCAAGGCCTTTTATTCTCTGGAACTAAATATTCTATTCTATAATTTCCAGCTCCTCCACCTGAAATAATTACATACCAATCTGATGCCCAATCATTCTCTTTTTGGATTATTAGTCTAATTAATGAAGTTAGTCCCCAAAGCTGAGTTTCTTTGAATGTTTCATTTATCATTTCGAGAAGCCGAATCATATCTTTCCCAACATTAACATTAAAATCACTTATTTTTTCAAATTTTTCTCCTCTTGAGACCAATTCCCCATAAAATTCCTTAAGGGTTAATTTTTCTTGATTTGTGTTTCTTTTGATTGGCATTCTTTCCTCTATTTCATTTTATTTGTTTGTATTCTGTTGTTTTCTTTTTTCTCATGACGCCCAACTTCTTCTTTCATCCACCAGTACCACAAAAGAAACTGTGTTAGCGCGAAGCTTTCTCCTTTGCAAGTTATTAAATACGACCAGAAGCAGGAACGAGGCAAAAGCCTCGCACCAACATCATTTTTTCTATGATACACCGCCCCTATTTCATATACTGCGCTAAATCCCCCTTCAACTGCTCAGGCGTACGGTAACCCGTAATCGTGTTAATAATTTTAAATTGCTCATCCAAAACAACCAAAGAAGGATAACCTCTTACTGGAAAAAGGTTAGCTAATTGATGTCTGCTATTACGTCCTCTTTTGTTTGGAACATGCTTTGGATTGGTATATTCTTTCCCCAAGTAAGTAATTGGATTTGGGCCTTCGGCATTAAATTTTACAGGATAGAAATTGTCTCCCATTAGGCTGATAATTTCTGGATTGGAGAAGGTATTTCTGTCCATCATTTTACAAGGGCCACACCAATCTGTGTAGACATCTACGACGATTTTTTTAGGATTTGATTTTACTAAACCCTCAATATCTCCTAAACTTGCCCAAGGCATTTTAGTTGAATCTTTCGTTTTGGGAGCTGTTACTTTAGTTTTTGCTGGAGCTACCTCAGTTTTATGAGTCATCGCTTCACTATTATTCGTCATTTTGGTTTCTGAACATTGCGTCATAAACAGTACAGCAAAACCGCACATCATTAGTAAACCTAAAAAATTTTTCATGTTTTATGTTTTTATTCTTTTTGTAATAGAGATGCAATATTCGACAGTTTTGGCGATATTAACAAACTACAACACAAATTCTTCATGCACTGGCTTGAAAATGACTTTTGGGAGTAACCGCACTTTCAGTACAGGACAAGTATATAAAATGGTTCTCCGCCAAATCGCGTGAAAGAGACATGAAAAAAATAAAAGGCTTGCAAATCGAATTTGCAAGCCTTTTATTATCAATTGCTTATTGGAGACCTTGTTACATCTTCACAAATCGCTGAACCACAGTCTCCTCCCCTTTTCTAACTGACAAGAGGTAAATACCATTCCCTAATTTAGACACAGGCACTTTAACGGTTTGAACACCTTTAACACCTTCTAATTGTTGGAAAATTTGAGTACTGCCATTTACATCAAAAATTTCCAAATTCACAGCATCACTATTTTCAGAATTAATCTCTACTGTCAAAAAGTCAGCAGTAGGATTTGGAAAAGCAGAAACCGTTGAATTTGTTACATTTGAAGTGATAGGCGAATCATTAGTAAAGTTATTCGTAATTTGAATAGTAGCAACTGCTTCATCATCTTCATTAGGAGTACAACATGTTCCATTTCCAGGGTTACTATCAGCATCTACTTCATCAGCTGAAGAAATCTGTGCATAAATCACTTTATCTCCTGCTTGTAATGTAAAATAATTCAGCGTTAAAGCTGCAATTTCTCCTGGAGCAAGGCTTTCTAAAACCCAATTCCCATCAGTGATAAAGAATTCACCTTGTGTCAAACTATATTCATTGCCTCCTTCAAAGATAAATCCATCAACAGACTGTACGTTAATTGTAGCTCCTGTCATCGTTTCAGTTCCTTCATTTGACACAGCAATTGTAGTTGCAAAAGTGCTAAAAATAGGAGCTGTTGCTTGCGAGATATTAATATCTAAATTCAAATCTACACCATCTCCCTGCATATTCGCCTCACCAAAAAAGAAAAGCCCATCTAGGTAAGCATTATTATTTTCATTACTCTCTGGTATGTTTCCTCCTCCATCTACTATTATTCCGAAGTAATTATAACCGTTTGGAACATTCGCATTAATGGTAAAAGTCCCATTGTAAGTAATAGATTGTCCAGGATTTATTACGTCTGTAACCAATTCAGTTCCTTGTACACTGTATGGTGTACTGATACTTGCATCATCTGTCACAAAGCCTGTGTAAACAAAATCTGACATATTAGGCGCGTCTCCTTGATTTTCAATAGTAAATGAATAATCTATTGTCCCCCCTATTTCAGTTGAGTTGATAGTTAGAGTCGTATTGGTAATTACTAAATCAGGAAGTTGATTTTGGTTGTTACCACTAGGCCATACGGCTTCATCATCCTCATTAGGAGTACTACCATTTCCATTATTAGGTGTACTATCACTATCCGTTTCGTTCATTGCTGTCACTTCACCATATAAACTAAAGTTCTGACCAACAGTAAATACAGGGAAAATGATAGTTTCAGATTGTCCTGGTGCCAATGTACCTACTTGCCATAGTGGATTATTTGTCCAGTGCTGTTGAGGCGTACCTGCTGTTGCAGTAGGCGTACCAGTAATGTTTACTTCATTTTTAGTAAAAGTAACTGTCAATCCTGAAGCTGCGCTTGTTCCTGTATTGGTAAGAGTGAATATAGCTTCACCACTCTGATAAATTCCATCTGGAGTGTTTGGGCCATTGCTTACACTGAGCGTTACATCTGCACCATCTGTAATATCAGGAGTACATTCTACGAAAGCTTGTGTGAGGCAAAAATCTTGAAATTGCGTTGCAGAAAAACCTAAATCGATAATGACAATTTCAGTTGAGGTACC
The DNA here is from genome assembly GCA_964595615.1 of uncultured Saprospiraceae bacterium. Taxonomy (GTDB): domain Bacteria; phylum Bacteroidota; class Bacteroidia; order Chitinophagales; family Saprospiraceae; genus JAHDCG01. Next base: position 2,469 of record CAZQTE010000254.1, on the reverse strand, counting down.
TGTTCTAGGTATTGTAACAGTTGTCAATGCATCTGGAGAAATAGCAATTTCAGTTGAGCCAGCTTGTAATTCTAAATTATTAGAAATATTATCTCCACTTACTAAAACATCAAATGTCAATGTAGTCTCTGTACAAGAAACATTAGAAATCTGTGGATCAAAAATACTACAAGTTACATTTTCGTTACCACAAGCTCCAGGAGCTACAGGTATATTAGAAGTCAAAGTGTAATCACATCCTGAGTTATTAGGGTCAGTTACAACTATTGTAAAATCCAAACCTTGTGGCAATGTTGCCACATCTACGAGTTGACCTGTAACAATTGTACCGCTAAAACTTGTTCCTAAGACTTGATAATCGACTGTGGTCCCATTAGCACCAGAAACTTCAATAGCATAAACAAAATCAGAATTAACACTATTATTAGCGCAAGTAAGTCCTGTTTCTGAAATTGTTAAATTACACGGTGGAGTTATGTTCCCTGAACTATAAATTGCTTCATCATCTTCTACAGGATTAATACCATTACCGTTATTTGGCGCACTATCAAAATCAGTTTCATTCTGTGCTGTTACTTGTCCATATAGACTGTAGTCTTCAGAAAGTGTATACAAATCAAAGTCTATTGTAGCAGTCTGGTTAGAAGCTAAGCTACCTACATTCCAGACTGGATTATCCGTCCAAAATAAATCAATCGAACCTTGAGACACCGTAGGTATTCCAACAACATTTAATGCCGTTTTATTAAAAGTGACTTGAATGCCAGTTGCATCTTCCCCTAAAAAATCATTATGCAAAGTAAATGAAGCATTTGCCGCAGCATAAATACCAGGTGTTGGTGTATTTGCAGCAGTCAATTCTAAATCTGCACATGCATTACCAAAACCACAAGATACATTAGGTAATAAAGTATAACCACCTGTACAATTTGCATCTTGATTATCAACAATTTGACATCCAACAGGTGTTCCATTACCCCAATTTGCAACATTAGCAGTGAAAGTAATTTCTTCTCCATAAGTACCAGTTGAAGGCACTTGTCCACAAAATTGACCACCAAATTGACCTACAAAACCTGTACCGCCACCTGAATTCTCAATGGTGTAAACAATAGTGAAAGTATCATCAAGCGGGTCGTTAGGAGTTCCCATATCATCTATGGTATTGCTGATTTCATTATAAGTAATTTCACAATTAGGTGATATTTCACCGCAACTAGGTGCAGTTACGATTATAGTTTCACCACATCCGTCTGTACCTGCTTCATCAGAAAAGATGAGTTCTAAACTTTCAATATCTAAACTCAATTGAGTTAATTCGGTAACACCAATGCTATATGCAGAAGTCTGAGAGTAATTCAATTCAGGAATAAATAAAAAGAACTCACCATTTGAGCCATCTGCACGAAAACTCAAAGTGTAAGTATCATCGCTTACATTGTTAGGCGTTCCGTTATCAATACAAATTAACTCTGCGAAGGCTTGGTCATAGGTGCAACCAGATCCATCATTAGGAAAAGTGTATCCCGCTTCATCATCTTCATTAGCAGTACAACAAGTTCCATTTCCAGGTGTACTGTCAATGTCATTATTTCCTCCTTGAGAGACTTGACCGTAAAAACTGGTACTATTAGCAGATAAAGTAAAAAGAGTAACTTCAAAAGTCAAAGATTGTCCAGCAGCAACCGTCCCTACAGTCCAAGTTCCGACTGTACTACCACCATAAAATCCATTATGAGTACCTTGTGATGCAACAGGTGGAAATTCTCCAGCAATGGCAACATCAGATGGTATATCAAAATTAACGACTACATTATCAGCTGCTTGATTTCCTGTATTTTGCAGAGTTGTAGTAATTGTGATATAGTCATAAATGACAACTTGGGGATTATTGGAAGTCATCGAAAGATCTAAATCAACTTGTGCCTGTAATAATACAGGCATCAAGAAAATAAGCAAAATACTTATTTTAGAAAGTATATTTTTTTGAGACATAGGCTTGTTTTTTGCTTTGTCGACAAATCCCTTGATTTGATGATTAATAAAAATCGTTTTTTGACAAATTCCGTGACAGGATTTCTCAAAAAAATTACGAGATTTACCAAAATGTTTGTCAAAACATCGGTGAAATGAAAAAGTAGTTAATTAGTTTGTGTTAGATATAAATATAAATGCAAATGCATTTATCTCAATAGTTTAAACGCTCTTTCTAAAAGGGAAATAATGGTAAGTATAAAAGAAAATTCGATAAACAAAATTAATCAAATTAACCTAAGAAACAAGTAGTTTCTAGCTATTTCATCCAATCTAAGAGCTAAAATAACTACAAATAGTTAGTACAAAACGGAATGTTAGGACGGTGTTAATCAAAACTTTTTTCTTAGTTAAAAATAGTAAATGGACTAAATTGTGCTTTAGTAAAAGTAATTCAATAACTTGAGCCATTATACTTGTTTCCCGATAGGAATG
>CAZQTE010000253.1:0-8585 GCA_964595615.1 uncultured Saprospiraceae bacterium | reverse complement strand
AGAAGGAAAAAGAACAAGTATAATGGCTCAAGTTATTGAATTTCTTTTACTAAAGATATCCTTGCGCCTGCAAATCGAACAATTCCGCATATTTACCTTCTTGCGCTATCAATTCCTCATGACTTCCCAACTCTAACAAGGTTCCATTTTCTAAGAATAAAATTCTATCTGCCATGCGAACGGTAGAAAAGCGATGAGAAATTAAAACGGCTGATTTGCCATGAATTAATTCTGCAAAACGGAGAAAAACTTCGTGTTCTGCACGAGCATCTAAAGCCGATGTTGGCTCATCCAAAATGAGCAATTGAGCATCGCGCATATAGGCACGAGCCAAGGCAACCTTTTGCCACTGACCACCTGACAATTCCACTCCGCCTTCAAATCGTTTTCCCAAAATCTGCTGATATTTTCCTGGCAAGTCTTCAATAACCGCATCAGCTAAAGACTTTTGTGCGGCATCTTTAATCATTAAAGTTTCTTCTCGTTCCTCTATGTTTCCAACTGCGATATTTTCCCCAACATTCATTTGAAAACGTTGATAATCTTGAAAAATAATCCCCGTAGCATCGCGCAAATCTCTTAAATCATAGTCCCGTAAATCCTTCCCGTCCAGCAAAATTCTACCTTCAGAAGGTTCATATAGGCGTGCTAATAGTTTCACAACTGTAGTTTTTCCTGCACCATTCTCTCCAACGAGGGCTAATTTTTCTCCTGCGCGTAGATGAAAAGAGAGATTTCGAACGGCATATTTTTCGCTATTAGGATATTTGAAACTAACATTTTCAAATGTAAATCCGTGTTGAATTTTTTCTGGCACTTTTTCAGCTCCACTATTATTAGTAATAGTAGGTTGAATCGCAAAAAAATCAAATAAATCTTGTAGATATAAAGCCTGCTCCGCAATACCTGAAAAACGATTCATAATAGCTTGTAACATTCCACGCATTCGTTGAAATGAACCTGCCAAAAAAGTCAAAGTACCTACGGTAATCAAAGCCGTTACCGTCTGTATCAAAATAAAAACATAGGCGCCATAATAGGCAGCTGTACCTATTAAAGACAAAGCACTTCCCCAGATAGCTCGCTTTGTTGCAATTTTTCGATTGGCATTGTAATAATTATGAGCAATCGTCTTGAAACGCTCTGCTAGGAAATCTGCTAGATTAAAAATTTTAACCTCTTTTGCTGTTTCATCACTTGCTCCAATATAGCGGAGATAATCCAATTCTCGACGTTCTGGAGTCCAAGAACGCGTGAGGGAATAACTGCGTTGATTAAAATGTGTTTCACCTAAAAAAGAAGGGATAACTGCCACTATCAAAATAATAATTAACCACGGACTAAAAGCAATCAAACCACCAGCTAAGAAGAGAACAGTAATGATGTCTTGAAATTGAGATAAAACTTGCGACATAAGAATAGTACGTCCTGTGGTTTGACGACGAGCACGTTCTAGCTTATCGTAAAATTCAGAATTTTCGAATTGATACAAATCTAATTTTGCTGCATGACGGATGAGTTGTTCTGAGGTTTCATTTGACAATAAATCTCCTAACAAACTATCTAAAAGTGTAATCGCACGATTAATCAAATCGGATAGGACAGCTAAAGCTAATTCTATCGTGACCAGAGTCCAAAGATAAGTTCTATCCCCATTCGTAATTTCAATTAAGCGTATAACTTCATCGATAATCTCTTTACCAATCCATAGCATAACCAATGGTAAAGCAGACTTAATCAAACGCATCAATACATTCGCAATAGTCATAGCTTTACTAGTCTGCCAGATGAGACCGAAGAAACGCGGTAGATTCTTTAATGCAGAAAATTGTTCTTTGAAAGTTGTGGGCGACTTTGGTTTTGCCATATAATTTTAACGGTAGACGGCTGCCTTGTTTGATGGTAAACGGCCGACTGTTTGTTTACTGATTGATTATTTATCTTGTAAACCATTTAAATATAAAAATGGTTGCTTTTTTTCATTATCAAGAGGTATTCCAACAATTTACATTTTAATATACAAAAAAATTCATTGTACATTAAACTTTCCATATTTTACATCGTCTAATGGGCTATTAGCATCTCTATTAGCTACAAAACAAGTACACAAATGGATAGAAGAACATCTCTCGCCACCCTTTTCGGCAGAAAAAAAATAGAAGATACAAACACAGCCGTCGCAGAAATGCCCGCCACAGTATTAACTTCTTTAGCACCTTATACAGGTACTTTCGGCTTTACAGAAGCAGCACATTTACTGCGTCGGACAACATTTGGTCCAACTAAAGAACGCATCAATGCTGCCGTAGACGCTGGTTTAGAGAATACCCTTGCACAAATTTTTCAAGCACAGCCACTACCTGACCCGCCTGTCATTTACTATACCGCAGGCACATTTGGAGACCCCAACGTTCCTGTAGGTGAAACGTGGGTAAATACACATCTTCCGTTATTAGAGAATGCTCAAAATAGATTCGCACGCAAGGCGTCTTTACACGCGTGGACATTTGGTCTCGCTTTAAATGAAGAGACTTCTATTAGAGAGAAATTAACCTTGTTTTGGCACAATCATTTTGTGACTGCGGAGATTAATGACCCAAAATTCCCCTATCACTACTATTCCAAATTGCGCGAAAATGCACTCGGCAACTTCCGAGAATTAACAAAAATAATAACCATTGACCCTGCTATGTTGCGCTATCTCAATGGCAATCAAAATACAGGATTTGCACCCAATGAGAATTATGCGCGCGAGCTTTTAGAGTTGTTCACTATCGGCAAAGGACCACAAGTCGCACCGGGGGATTATACGACTTATACGGAAGATGATGTCATCGCTTGTGCTAAGATATTGACAGGTTGGCGTGACCTTGGACATAATTCTATCGACCCCAATCAAAATATTGATAGTGAATATGTTCAATTTCGCCATGATACTTCAGATAAACAATTATCTCATAGATTTGGTAATCAGGTCATCACAAATAATGATGCGGAGGAGTATAAAGATTTAATAGATGTAATTTTTACTAAAGATGAAGTTGCGAAAAATATCTGTCGAAAATTATATCGTTGGTTCGTTTATTATGTGATTGATGAGCAAATTGAAATGGATGTCATCGAACCTATGGCACAAATCATGATTGACAGCGATTATAATGTAGAACCTGCCTTGGACGCGCTTTTCCGCAGTGAGCATTTCTTTGATATGTTGAATTTTGGTCCAATGATTAAAAATCCTTTTGATTTTTTAATCTCCGCGCTTAAAGTAAACAAGGTTCCAATTTTAACTTCTTTATCTGGTAGTTACAACACTTGGTATAGAGCAGGACAAGTACTAGAACTTTTGGATATGCCAATGCTTACACCTCCTACTGTGGCAGGCTATGCTGCTTATTATCAAGAGCCAGGTTATTATCGTGTGTGGGTAAATTCGGCAACTTTAAGCACTTATAAACGCATCATAGAAGGATTAGCAGGTGATGGATTATCTGTGAGTAATAGTATTACCGTGCAGATTGATGTATTGACTTTGGTACAAGAATTAGATAATCCGAGCGACCCCAACGCACTGATTACAGAATTAGCAAATTTGCTTTTCCCTCAAGGAATTACAGAAGGTCAACGCGATTTTTTAAAGACAATTTTAATCAATGGGCTTCCTGATTTTGAATGGACGGTGGAGTACGGTTCTTGGGCTTCAGACCCCGAAAATTCTGATTTAACAGCTTCAGTAGAAGCTAAATTACGAGCATTATGGTCTGCGATGATGACAATGCCTGAGTATTTTCTGAGTTAATTTGAACGCAGATACCGTAAAAGCTCAGAGTTTTTGAGCGTAAAAATCCACCAACTAATTTAGAAAAATGAAAAGAAGAAATTTCCTTAAATATACAAGTCGCCTTGCAGCTACAGCTCCTATTCTCGTTAACGGAATGTCTGTTGCAGCCTTGCCAATGTCTTCTCTTTTTACGGCTGTAAATGGAGACAGCGACCGCGTTTTGGTACTTATTCAATTGATAGGTGGCAATGACGGATTGAATACTTTTATTCCTTTAGACCAATATGATAAATTGGCGAATGCGCGTCCACAAGTTCTTTTGCCCCAAGACCAAATTATTGGTGTGACGGATACGATTGGTTTTCATCCTTCGATGACAGGCATTAAAAGTCTTTATGATAATGCGCGTTTATCCGTTGTTCAAGGTGTTGGTTATCCTAATCAAAATCGCTCTCACTTTCGCTCTACCGATATTTGGAATTCAGGTTCTGCATCTGATGAAGTTATTACGACAGGATGGTTAGGGCGTAATTTTCAACGTGAGAACCCAACTTTCCCAGATGGTTTTCCAAGTGAAGAATGTACAGACCCATTTGCAGTAACTATGGGAAATGCTGCCAGCGCAACCTGTCAAGGAACAAGTTCTAATTTTAGTATTGCCGTTACTGACCCTTTTAATATTTCGCCATTACCAGAGGGAGCATTGAGTACGGCTCCTGCGACACCTTACGGGGAAGAATTGAGTTATTTACGGACAATAATCGCACAGTCAAATGCTTATGGCGAAACTGTATCTAATGCGGCAAATCTGGGGGCAAATGTTGTTGACTATCCAGATACAAACTTAGCACAACAACTCAAAAATGTTGCATTACTCCTATCTGGTGGTAGTGAAACGCGTGTTTTCGTTTGTACCTTAGGTGGTTTTGATACGCATGCGAATCAAGTTGTTGCGACAGACACAACGACTGGAGAACACGCAGTTTTATTAGAGACATTATCTGATGCTATTGCTGCTTTTCAGGCGGATTTATCTGCTTTGAATTTGGAAGAGAGAGTTGTCGGAATGACTTACTCAGAATTTGGTCGCCGCATCATTTCTAATGCTGCTAATGGGACAGACCACGGTTCAGCTGCTCCTTTAATGGTTTTTGGTTCTTGTATCAATGCTGGATTTATTGGTGATAATGCTGAAATTCCAGATGCACCAGACATTCTAGACGGTGTTGCAATGCAATATGATTTCCGTGATGTTTTTGGGTCAATTTTAGAAGACTGGTTTGAAGTAACAGAAAGTGATATTCAAGAAATGATAAAACCTGACTATCAGCATATTCCAGTTATTAATGTCTGCGATACTTCAGTACCTGTTCGCGAGGTCATTGACACAAATATTGAAACTTGGGCTGCGCCAAATCCATTTCACTCTACGACTCAGATTTATTTTTCTTCTCAAAACGAACATGTCAGATTGAGTATTTTTGATTTGAAAGGAACAGAAATAAAAGTCTTGCTCAATAAAAAGATGTCAAGTGGTGCGCATCATGTTAGCTTCGACGGAAGTGGATTAGCTGCAGGAAATTATTTTTATCGCTTACAGTTGGAAAGTGGTGTGCAGAAGTCTAAGTTAATGGTGAAGGTTTAAAATAAAAATTCCCTCGACGAGTTAATCTCATCGGGGGAATTTTGTTTTAGACTTCCACTTCTTCTTTACAAAGCAAAGAAAAAGCAAAATATTCCAGCATCTTCTCTACCTCATCAAAATTATCTTCCTTAACAACTACATCGGTCAATCGTGGCAAGTGCTGTGCAAAGTAAATCTGATTATTCGCCATTTCAAATAAGTTACTCGACAAAGTATGCGGATAAGGAAAGTTAGGACAAATTTTCATAATAACATCCGATACTTTTTGTACTAGCTTCTTATAATTTGTAAAAAAGCCTTCTTGATTTTCTTTATCTACTGATTTGGTATGATAGACTTTATTTCCCTCTGCAATAATAATCTTGTGCAAAATATTCTCATTGACATATTCAATAGAAGGATTCTCTTTTGAGGCATAGACAAATGTTTCAATAATAATTTTTAGACAACGTTTAGGGTCTTCGATGTTCATCGTATGGATATCGATCAAATAACTTACCCATTCCCAATACCAAGACACAAGATAAAGCAATAACATGTGCTTATTCTCAAAATACCGATAAACAGAAGCCTCTGTAGATTTCATTCGTTTCGCTAACTTCTTAAAGTTAAACGCTTCAAATCCCAATTCATCTATCAAAAGAATACTGTGCTGTATAATCTTCTGTCCCAAGGGTGTCTCTTGTGGATCACGCTGATACAAGCCCTCATTCAAGGATATTTTAATGCCAATCGCCATAAAGTTTTATTATTTTCTGCAAAAGTAATCATTTCCTTAAACAATTCCATACTATCAATGTTGTTTGTTTTATTATTACTTGTGATAGTCTTACTATCATTTAAAAAAGTTTTTTATATTTGCGTCGCTATTTGGCAATCATATCAAAAAAACAGTCATTCACAGAATTAAAATTTTGCCAAAAAGTGCAAGTCCTTCACTAAATATTGCAGAAGTGACATAAAGTAGACTAATTAAATAATCTAAAATAAAAAATCTTATGAGTGCATTAAAAAATGAAGGTATGTTCCAAAACCTAAAGAACGACATACCAGCTTCATTAATCGTCTTTTTAGTAGCAGTTCCATTGTGTTTAGGAATTGCCTTAGCTTCAGGTGCACCCTTGTTCTCTGGTATTATTGCAGGTATCGTTGGTGGTATCGTTGTCGGTTCACTTAGTGGTTCTCAATTGGGAGTAAGTGGTCCTGCTGCGGGTTTAGCTGTTATCGTATTGACTGCAATTACTGAGTTAGGAGGTTTTCAAATTTTCCTCTTAGCTGTTGTTCTTGGAGGTATATTCCAGACTCTTTTGGGTTTTGCTAAGGCAGGTATCATAGGATACTACTTCCCTTCTTCTGTTATCAAAGGGATGCTTGCAGGTATTGGTGTTATCATTATCTTAAAGCAAATTCCTCATGCATTTGGATATGACAAAGACCCAGAAGGTGATTTAGGTTTTATTCAACCAGATGGACAAAATACATTTTCTGAGCTTTTCAATATGCTAGACTATGTTAGCCCTGGAGCTATGGTTATCACTGCGATTTCTATGTTGATTTTGATTTTATGGGAGCAGCCATTCATGAAGAAAATTAGACTTTTCCAAATTGTTCAAGGACCATTGGTCGTTGTTGGATTAGGTATTTTCTTAAATATCATTTTCCAAGCTATGCCTAGTTACGCTTTAAATGCAGAACAAGTTGTGGCTATTCCAGTACCAGAGTCGGCTTCTGATTTCTTTGGTCAATTCCTTTTCCCTGATTTCTCACAAATTACAAATCCTGCCGTATGGATTACAGGTATTACAATCGCTGTTGTGGCGAGTTTAGAGACATTATTGTGCTTGGAAGCAACGGATAAATTAGATCCTTACAAGCGTGTCACTCCTGCTAATCAAGAATTAAAAGCACAAGGTGTTGGAAATATTATTTCTGGTTTGATTGGTGGATTACCGATTACACAAGTAATTGTACGTAGTTCTACTAATATTCAGTCAGGCGGACGTACGAAAATGTCTGCAATTTTCCACGGTGTTATTATGTTGTTCTGTGCGATGGCAATTCCATTTGTATTAAATATGATTCCTTTAGCAAGTTTAGCTGCTATCTTATTCTTAGTAGGTTATAAGTTGGCAAAACCAGCATTATTCAAGCAAATGTGGGGATTAGGAAAAACACACTTTATACCTTTTGTCGTAACAATTTTAGCAATTGTATTCACTGATTTATTGACAGGAATTATGATTGGAATGGCAGTAGCTATCTTCTACATCTTGTACAATAATTACAAGAAACCATTCTTATTTGCATCTGATAAAGATATTAAAGACGGTACAATTAGATTGTCTTTGGCAGAAGATGTAACCTTTATTAACAAAGCGAGCATTCAACGTACTTTAGCACAAATTCCTGACGGTTCTCGTGTGATTATCGATGCTTCTAAATCTATCAATATCGACCAAGATGTCGTAGAGATTATTGAAGAATTTAAGATAAATGCAGAGTTTAGAGATATTGATTTAGAATTGATTGAGTTCAATTCTGTTAAAATCAAGAATCAAGCAAAAGAAATGGAAAACGCTTTGTCTAACAACTTGCTTTTAGCAAGCCGCGGGGCACAGAATACAAACTAGGGAACTGAAATCACCCGCCTTAAGAATCAATTTAATTAGTCTTTTTGTCGCACTCCTTCTTAATCGAAGGAGTGCAGACTTTTTTATTAGTCTTTTCGGCAAATTCGCTTAAAGCACAATAAGACAAATTTAGAAATTGATGATGTATTATTTTGAAAGTGAACAAACAGAACATTTTACAAGTTGGTGTAATATACAATACAGACTTAGTAACGACAAAACAATAAGTCCGTCATCTGGAAAGTAAACTTCAATCACTGATCAAAAGATTCAAAAGAAATGACTCTAATAAATGCATTTTTAGTGGCCTTAAGCTCTCTTTTTTCAGAGATTTTTTCTGCCTTGCGGAATCTTAAATACAATTTTTTGCATTCCTTAAGCAAGGACTCGAACATTCCGATTATACGGATGTTTCACGAGGCCTTGAAAGATAAACAAAACTAAAAATCATCTATTAGACTCTATATAATTAACTAAGTAAAAGAAATTCAATAACTTGAGCCATAATACTTGTTCTTTTTCCTTCTAA
>CAZQTE010000252.1:0-8590 GCA_964595615.1 uncultured Saprospiraceae bacterium | reverse complement strand
TGATTTACTAAATCATTTTTGCTGCGCACCACTTCGTTCATACTTGAAATCAGTCCCCGACCTTCGGCACGGGGCAGGCAGCGTATTAACAATTATCCCTCTTTCAAGCCCAAACTGAGAAAAAATTCTCTCTGTCAAACCTTTATAAGTTATTCTTTCAGCGTTCCATACCAACATTTCCAATAAAAAGTCATTTTTTTGCACCGTGAATAAAATTTCAGATACAAAACCAGAATACCGCTACGGTATCTTCGCAGGGATAGGAACGATAATTTTCTTTTCTGTCTTGTGGTTATCTTTTCCAAGACAGGCTTTTGGATTACCGTCTTTTTATGTTTCTATTCTTATTTATTTAATTTTTATGCTATTAGCAGTCAATGAGATAAATGGAAAGCAAGAAGAAACTTTAGGATTTAGACAAGCATCGCAAAAAGCATTTATAGTTTATCTCATTGCCAATATTTTTTTCTACTTGTATTACTATATGATGCACAAGTTTAATCTTGAAATAGCAGAGTATCAACGTGCAGACCTTTTAGAAAATGCTAAGTATCTTTATCCAAAAGACCAATTATTCAAACAATTGCAAGCCATAAAAAAAGCAGATTTCTCTGTAACTTTGTGGGGAACAATAAAAGATTACTTTCTAAGTGGTTTTTCAGCCTTCTTTTCCTCATTTTTTGTAGCTTTTATTCATTGGTTACGTACAAGGGAAAAGTAAATAAAACTATCACTATTTAATTCGCAACTAGCTCGCCCGCATGGGTCAACCAACAACTGTCAACTAAACAAATGGATTTAAGCATAGTCATACCTTTATTTAATGAAGAAGAAAGTCTACCAGAATTGGAGGCTTGGATTCGCCGTGTAGTGGAAAAGGAAGGCTATTCCTATGAAATCATCATGGTAGATGATGGGAGCAGTGATAAATCTTGGTCGGTTGTTAGAGAATTGAGTGAGAAAAATCCACACTTAAAAGGTATCAAGTTCCGTAGAAATCATGGTAAATCTCCTGCTTTACAAAAAGGTTTTGAAGCTGCGCAAGGGGATGTAGTGATTACAATGGATGCTGACCTACAAGATAGTCCAGACGAAATACCAGAATTAGTGCGTATGATACGTGAGGACGGATTTGATTTGGTGAGTGGTTGGAAGCAAAAACGCCATGACCCATTAAATAAGACTTTACCTTCTAAGGTTTTTAATAAGGTAGTTTCGATAGTTTCGCATATCAAATTGCATGATTTTAACTGTGGACTGAAAGCTTATCGCAATGAGGTCGTGAAAGCAGTTGAGTTATATGGAGATTTACACCGTTTCATTCCTCTATTGGCAAAATGGTCTGGTTTTAATAAAATCGGCGAGAAAGTCGTACAACACCAAGAGCGCAAATATGGTGTTTCTAAGTTTGGTTGGGAACGATTGATTACGGGATTTTTAGATTTACTGAGCATTGTTTTTGTAGGTAGATTTGGTAAAAGACCGATGCATTTCTTTGGTACTTTGGGCGTTATTTGTATTTCTTTTGGTTTTTTAACTTTGATATACTTGTCGATTGCTAAAATGGTTTTTGAAGAATATGGCATTGCTGAGCGACCTTTATTCTTTTTTGGTATTTTAGCATTAATCCTTGGTACTCAGTTATTTGTAACGGGTTTCCTAGCCGAATTGGTCGTTAAGACTGCACCAGATAGAAACACTTATGTAATTGAGGAAAGATTAAATCTACCGAACGAAAATTCACAAAATTGAAAAAAATAGTCCTGCTCACACCGGCGCATCCGTTGCGGGGAGGCATCGCTTCTTCCAGTGAACGATTGGCACAAGAACTCCAAACGGCTGGACACGAAGTTGTCTTGTATTCTTTCTCACTACAATATCCTTCTCTCCTTTTCCCTGGAAAGACACAGTATTCTGACGATCCAGCACCCAAGGATTTATCTATTCTCCCTAAGGTAAATTCTATCAATCCATTCAACTGGTTCAAAGTCGGTCGCGAACTCCGCGCCATGCGTCCTGACCTCATTTTGACACGTTATTGGCTGCCCTTTATGTCGCCATGTTTGAGCAATATTATTCGGATAGCTAAGAAAAATGGACATACCAAAGCCATTGCAATCGCGGATAATATCATTCCACACGAAAAGCGTCCTTTTGATACTTCATTGACAAGTTTGTTTATTAAGAATATCGATGCTTTTGTAGTGATGTCACGTTCAGTTGCTGATGATATCCGTCAATTTACCAAGACAAAGAGAACGGAGTATATTGCACATCCGATTTATGATAATTATGGTGTACAGATAGGAAAAACAGATGCGAAACTCAAATTAGGATTAGATTTAGATACGGATTACATTCTTTTCTTTGGCTTCATCCGAGACTATAAGGGCTTAGATTTATTGCTAAAAGCTATTGCAGATAAAAGGCTACGTAATCGTAATATGAAACTACTCATTGCCGGAGAATATTACAGCAATGAAGCTTATTACCAACAGATAATCAAGCAATTACGTCTACAAGACAATGTTGTTTTGCATACAGACTTTATTCCACATGAGAAGGTTAAATACTATTTTGGAGCAGCTGATTTAGTCGCACAACCATACAAAACAGCTACACAAAGTGGTATTTCTCAATTAGCCTATCATTTTGAAAAACCAATGTTGGTCACCAATGTTGGCGGTTTGCCAGAGATAGTTGAACATGGTAAGGTTGGCTATGTAACTGAAGTAAATGTAGTTGCAATTTCAGATGCTATTGTAGATTTTTATGACAATAATCGAGAGAAAGAAATGACAGAAGGTGTGCGTGAGAATAAACAAAACTTTTCTTGGGCGAAAATGGTGGAAGGAATTGAAGAATTGGAAGAATTTGTTAGAATCTAACCATGAATCGCACCTCATCAAAAGCAGTACTGAGACGCGGTTCATAGTTAGATTGTTCATAGTTATTCTCTCCCTCTTCCTGGAAAAGCTGCCCCGACCATAATTCCAATCGTCCCAAATTGCATCGTTTCTTCTCTATCATAAGTCAATTCACCTGTATCAATGTCTTCCAAATAATAATCAAATTTATTATTTCGCACACCCGTATAATTCACGCCGAACAAAAAACCTGGACGTGTCCGATAGGCTACCGAAACGGAATAATAATAACCTCCTTTTTGATACTGCCAATCCGAACCAAAATCCTCCCCTCTTCTAGCATTTAAGACTTTTCCTAAGCTTACTTTTCCTAAAAACCATTTATCAGTATAACGATAAGCCGCTCCTAATCCACTCATACTGAAGTTATTACAACAACTAAACTTACTTGCAGCTCGCCACTCTAGTCCCGCTGCCATTTTTTCATTAAAACGATAACCAGAAGCTAGTGCCGCATGACCTAAAAAATCATTATCAGCAATCATTACACTAAAATCCCAATCGACAAACAGACCCTTAGGCTTTTTTTCTGATTGAGAAAAAATTGTATTCGATCCAAATAAAAAAATAACGAGAAAAAATATTGAAAGAAATGTGTTGATATTTTTCATTAGTTTTAATTGAGAGCATTTCTGAAATGGAGCTTGGATAAAGTGTTTATCAAAGGTACAAAAACCCTTCATTTTGTCTAATCCCTGTCACCTTCTCGCTTTTACAATCTAAATACAGGCATCTTATTCGAAAGGGGCGTAAATTTGCATTAAATGAGAATTTGGTGGAAAATATTGACACTTCTACTAACAGCTTGTGTAAGCGTATCCGCACAGCAGTTAGACCATGTACAAGGCGAAGTCTTAGTACGTCTACCTACAGGTGTACAAGCGAATATATTTGCAGAAATTATAGAAGAATTTAATGGCAAACAAACCCAAATTGAAATCAAATCTCAGCCTTCTCGAAGAGCAAACATCTGGCTCTACTCTTTTGACAATCAAGTCATTAATGAATATTCCTTCTTAGGTTTTCTTAAAAATCATCCCTTAGTTATTGAGGCTCAGTTCAATCACTGGACAGAACACCGCAGTGTTCCTAATGACCCTTTTTACGGTCTGCAATGGCATTGGAATAATCAAGACCAAAGCACAGGAATAAACGGTGCTGATATCGATGCAGAAGCCGCATGGGATATTACAACTGGAGGTGTAACAGCACAAGGCGACACAATTGTTTTAGCGATTATTGATGATGGAATGGACTTAAACCATCCTGATTTAGAGCAAAACCTATGGGTCAATCATGCTGAAATTCCGTTCAATGGAATTGATGATGACGAAAATGGTTTTATTGACGATTATAGAGGTTGGAATGTATTTTCAGAAGCAGATAATCAAGGTATTGGTTCTCATGGTACAGCAGTAGCAGGTGTAGCAGGCGCAATTGGCAATAATGAGCTAGGCGTAACTGGTCTAAACTGGAATGTAAAAATCATGTCTGTCATGGCATCAGGAGGTACAGAAGCAGAAATCATCGCAGGCTATGATTATGCTTGTATTCAGAGGTCAATTTACAACTCAACAGACGGTGAACAAGGAGCATTTGTTGTAGCAACAAACACAAGTTTTGGAATAGACGCGGGCAATCCAGATGACTCTCCTTTATGGTGTGATTTCTTTGATATTTTAGGAGAAGTTGGAATCTTAAGCGTCGCGGCTACCTCTAATGAAAATGTAAATATAGATGTAGTAGGAGACTTACCTACTACCTGTAGCAGTCCTTATCTCATCAGCGTAACAGCGACCGACAACAATGATGCACGTAATTTCTCAGCTTATGGTATTGAAAATGTAGACATTGCCGCGCCCGGTGAAGCAGTTTGGACACTTGCTCAAGGTGAAGGCATTGGATTACGTACAGGAACTTCTTTTGCTGCTCCAGCAGTCACTGGTTTGGTTGGTCTTTTGTATTCTTTGCCATGTGGACATTTAGGGACTATAGCTATAAATGAACCAATAATGGCAGCAGATTTAGTGCGGGATTTGGTATACTCTGGGGTAGAAAACATCCCAGATTTAGTAGACGAAATCAATACTGGAGGACGTATGAATGCTTATCTTTCATTAACGACAGCTTTAAATATTTGTGAAAATTGTACTTCAGCAGTTATTGCAGATGAAACGCATCTTTCGCCAACAGAGATTAGTATTGCTTTTGTAGATTTTGATAGCGATAGCACAGATATTTTTTGGAAAAGGACTTATGACAATATGTGGCAACATGCTGGAAATATTAGTAGCCCAATTTCACTTTCAGATTTAGATGATTGTGAAACTTATGAGTATTATTTGGTGAGTAATTGTGGGCAAAATCAAATTACGAGTGCTATTCATCAAACACAAACCACGGGCTGTTGCTTAGCTCCTAACGATATAAATTGGGCTCTAACAGACATTACCACCTGCCTTATTAGTTGGACAGCAGATGAATATAATGCAGGATATTCTTATCGATATCGGACAAATGAAAGTGATGAATGGGAGAATAGTTTCGATACCATAAGTTCTCCATTTTTATTCTCTAATATGTTACCCTGTAGTGTTACAGAAATGCAGATTAGTCCTATTTGTCCTGAAAGTGATTCAACTGCTTATGGAGATAGTTTTTTCATTGTAGCTGGCGGCTGCGGAACTTGTACAGATGCAGATTATTGCGCGGTTCAAGGATTTAGTAGCTCCGCAGAATACATTGATGGTATTCTAATTGGGTCTCATTTTTCTTCTAGTGGGAACAATGATGGCTATGGTGATTTTACGGGAGAAAATATTGAACTAATGATTGGAGAGAATTCTTTTTCTCTTACTCCTGGTTTTCCTTTTATAGAATATGAAGAAGTTTGGCGTATTTGGATTGACCTTGACCAAAGTGGGACTTTTGAAGAAGAAGAGAAGATTTTTCAAACAAATGAAGCTCAAACAGGAATCGTTTCTGGGAATTTTACTATTCCAGAAGGCACAGAAAGTGGTTCTACACGTATGCGGATAATCATGAGTTTTGCCGAAGAGCCATTACTTAGTCCTTGTCTTTCTTTTCCTTATGGCGAAGTAGAAGATTATTGTGTTTCTATTAATCAATCATCGAATGGTAGTGGTAGTGGTGACAATTGTTCATTTCCTACGGCAATAAATATTGTCGACAGTACTGAAAACAGCGTAAAATTAGAATGGTCTGAAGTGTCAAATGCAGGAGCATACGAAATCTACCTTCAGGCATCAGACTTGAGTTTTTCAGACTTCATTAATGTAACAGAAAATGAACTTCTCTTAACTGAATTATCAGAATGCACTAACTATTCTCTACATATTAAAACACTTTGTGAGAATGGCGGAAGTAGTATTTATTCGCCCGTTTTTGAATTTTCTCCAATGTGTATTAATGCCATCGAAGATAAAGAAAACTTTAATTCTAATTGGTCTATATTTCCAAATCCTATTTCCGCAGAGTTTACAATTTCATTATCCACAGGAATAGCTAAAGAGGCTAAAATTTCTATTTTTACGGCAGAAGGAAAAATGATTTCATCTATTACAAAAGACTTCTCTCCTACTCAAAATAGTCTAACTATCAATAGTTTACAAAACCAAGCAACAGGTATTTATTTTGTTAAAATTCAGTCTGATGAAAAGATAGAGATATTAAAAGTCGTTAAGCAGTAAAAGTAAATCTTAACTTTATTATAAGTGCTATTGTATTGGACTTTGGACGGAATAAAAAATCATTTGACAAACCCCTAACCCCTGAAGGGGAACATATTTCGTTTTGAAATTTAAAAAATAATAAAATTTAAAATCGTATTTTTATTTAATTCGTATTTAAATTTTATTCAAATATTCTCCCCTTCAGGGGTTGGGGGCTTTTGAAACGAATATAAATTCCGTCCAAAGGTCCAATATTGTAGACTAATCACTCTTTATCCGCGCATAAACATCAATACTAATAAACTCTCCATTCTTCACTTCACAATCCCGCATTGTTCCTTCATTTTGGAAATTTACCTTTGCCATAGCAGCTTTGCATTTTGCATTCTTAGAGTCTACAAAACCTTCTATTCGATGCATACCCAAATTCGAAAAAGCAAAATCAACAATAGTAGGCATGACTTCTTTCAGCATTCCTCTTCCCCAATAATCGGGCAATAGCCACATTCCTACCTCTGCTTTTTTATGTTCTTGACTCATATCATTGAAACCAGCTCCACCATAAAATTCACCTGTTTCTTTATCCGTTATCGCCCACCAAATACCAGTATTATTTTTTTCCAAATCTGCAAACCAAGTCATTTGTTCCTTAGTTTCTTCTAATGTTTTGAAGCTAACACCATAATATTTAATAACTTCAGGATGAGATAATCCTCTGAATACATTTTCTAAGTCCGCGTCAGTAAATTGACGGAGACGAAAACGCGATGTCATAATTTCGGGGAATGTAATTGCCATTATTGATTTTTCAAAAAAAACTTTACACACTATTAATAGTTTCTCTACGTCTATAAATCCTTACACGCCCGATACAAATCCTCCCACCCCTTGCGTTCCTTCATCACCGTTTCCAGATATTCTTGCCAAACTTGTTGGTCTGCAACAGGGTCTTTAACTATGGCTCCAGTTATACCTGCAGCAAGATCATAAGCTTTTAATTCACCATCACCAAAATGCGTAGCTAATGTCTGTCCACTATTCATCACAGAAATAGCTTCTGCTGTGGAAAGCGTCGAAGAAGGTGATTTGATTTTATTACGTCCATCTTCTGTGCGTCCACTTCGTAGTTCTCTAAAGATTGTCACCAAACGTCGGATTTCATCAATAGGTGCTGCAGTTACAGGTAATTCTAAAGATTGTCCAATCTTCTCTACACGTGTTTTCACAATATTAACCTCCTCCTCCATTGTTGCAGGCAAGGGCATCACAACTGTATTAAAACGACGACGCAAAGCGGATGATAACTCATTAACGCCTTTATCCCTATCATTCGCAGTCGCAATAACATTAAAGCCTTTGACCGCCGCGACTTCAGTATTTAATTCAGGAACAGGGAGAACTTTCTCTGATAATAAAGTGATTAAATTATCCTGTACATCAGAAGGGATACGCGTCAACTCCTCTATCCTTGCTATTTTCCCCTCGTTCATTGCCGACATTATAGGACTAGCAACAATCGCATTCTCTGTTGGTCCCTCCGCCAAAAGTCGGGCGTAATTCCAACCGTATCGAATAGCATCTTCACTCATTCCTGCCGTTCCTTGGATTAATAAGGTGCTCTTACCAGAAATAGCCGCTGCCAAATGTTCACTTACCCAAGTCTTCGCTGTACCAGGTATCCCAACCAACAATAATGCGCGGTCTGTTGCCAAAGTTGCTACTGCAATTTCCATCAATCGGCGATTCCCAAAATATTTTGGCTCTATTTCGGTTCCATCTTCCGTTTTACCGCCCAGTAAATATGTCACAACTGCTTTGGGAGAAAGTTGCCAATTTGCGGGACGAGGAAGCTTATCTTCATTAGCTAAAGCCTTTAATTCTGTCGCGAAAACATCTTCCGCATGTGGTCTTATAATAGAGGACATAAGTATTTATTTTGGTGTAAAATTAGAAAAAGTGAGTGGAGATAAT
>CAZQTE010000251.1:1783-8615 GCA_964595615.1 uncultured Saprospiraceae bacterium | reverse complement strand
AAATGCAAAAAATAGCCATAATATCAACATCAGCCCTCTTCCCGGGTTCTTCGACTCCCGAAGAATTCTGGCAGAATCTGATACAAGAAAAAGACCTCACAGGTCACGCAACGAAGGCAGACTTCGGAGGGAATCCCCATGGCTGGTTTCAAGCGGAGAAAGGGATAGAAGACCGTTGCTATTCACTGCGGGGCGGGTATATCCGTGACTTTCAATTTGACCCGACGGGCTTCGAATTGCCGGCTGATTTTTTGGCAAAACAAGATAAATTGTACCAATGGTCGCTATACGCGGCAAAGGAGGCATTGCGTGCGGGTGGATATTTGGAGGATAAAGAAAAACGGGCGAAATGTGGTTTGATATTGGGGAATTTGTCCTTTCCGACGGGCTCTTCGCATAAGTTGATTTCGGAAATGTATGTGGACACGATGCAGTCCAATTTACGAGAACTTTTGGACGACCCGACGCTTTCTGTACAGACACATAAGCAGGCGAATCCTGATAATGGCGTCTTGGATTACACCCCTTCCGAAATGGTGAGCGAGGCATTGGGTTTACAGGATAGTCACTATGCTTTGGATGCAGCTTGCGCGACTTCCTTGTATGCGATAAAATTGGCTTGTGATGAGTTGGTGACGGGCAAATCTGATATGATGTTGGCAGGTGCGGTGAGTGCTTCTGACCAGTTGTTTATTCACATGGGTTTCTCGATTTTTCATGCTTATGCGCCACGTGGGAAGAAGTTTGTGCCTTTTGATAATGCGTCTGCCGGGTTGGTTTCTTCCGAGGGGGCAGGTATGGTTTTATTGAAAAGATTGGAGGATGCGGAACGGGACGGCGATGATATTTTAGGTGTGATTGGTGGCATTGGTTTGTCGAATGACGGGCGTGGAAAATTCCTACTTTCTCCTAATCCGAAAGGTCAGCAACTTGCCTTTGAGCGTGCTTACGAACAGGGTAATATTTCTCCAAAAAATACATCTTATTTAGAGTGTCACGCGACGGGTACACCACTCGGTGATGTCACGGAATTAAACTCTGTTGCTGATTTCTTCGCGCAGCATGATACTAAGCCTTTACTGGGGTCTGTAAAGTCAAATATGGGGCATTTATTGACCGCAGCGGGCATGACTGGCTTGTTGAAGGTCTTAATGGCGATGCAAAAAGGTACTATTCCGCCAAACATTAATTTGACTGACCCAATCAAACCAGAGAACAACTGGGAGGGCAATTCCAAAATGATTACAAAGCAGACCGCGTGGACGGAAACCGATAAACAAGCAGGGATTAATTCCTTCGGTTTTGGTGGTACGAATGCGCACATGGTCGTGCAAAATTACCTGAAAAGCCAAACACAATCTGCTACTACTTTTAAGCCTGTTGAATTACAAGCTATGGCTGTCGTAGGCATGGAAGCTTACTTTGGAGACTGTCGCGGATTGGATGATTTTTATGCCACTATTTATGACGGCAAACAGCATTTTCGCGAATTGCCGAGTCGCCGCTGGAAAGGGATTGAAAACAACGCTGACTTATTAAAACGCTATGGCTTCTCTGACGGAAAAGCTCCGCGTGGTGCGTATATCGATGATTTTGAAATTGATTTATTACGCTATAAAATTCAACCCAAAGAAGCCGAAAGATTACATCCTCAGCAGGCATTAATGCTGAAAGTTGCGGATGATGCGATTAAAGATGCTAAGCTGTCAGAAGGTCAAAATGTCGCTGTTTTGGTGGCAATGGAAACGGAATTAGCGATACACCAATGTTTGGCGCGTTGGGATGTGGAATGGCAAGTGCAAGATGCGCTCAAAGCGAGTAATATTGAACTGACCGATGCGCAAGAAGAGGAACTAATCAAGCTATGCAAAAGTTCGGTTTATTTCCGTGAAGGCAAGACCGCGCCGAGTGAGTTTACCGGTTTTATCGGTAATTTGATTGCGAGTCGGGTGGCGGCATTATGGGACTTTTCGGGTCCGGCATTTACGGTTTCATGTGGGGAGCAATCTTTGTTTAAGACTTTGGAGATTGCACAAAATATGTTATCGCAAGGCGAGGTTGATGCGGTGGTCGTTGGAGCAGTGGATTTTGCTGGCGGTATTGAAAATGTATTGCTGCGCAATCAGAAAGATGCTATTAACCAATCACAAAATCCGAGTATTTCTTTCAATCAAAAGGATAACGGTTGGTTGATTGGTGAAGGTGCGGGGGCAATTGTTTTGAAAAAGGTCAGTGCGGCTAAAGAGGATAAGGTCTATACGGTCATTGATGAGATTGGGAAGGCGAAAGCCGCAGATAATTTCGATTATTTAGAATTAGCAGCGACTGGAATTGAAAGACAAGACCAAAACGAATTAAAGCAACTTTTAGAAAATAAAACAAATACATCTGTTGCGCTTGGTTCGGTTAAAGCGAATATCGGACACACGCACGCGGCTTCGGGAATGGCGAGTTTGATTAAGACTGCGCTGTGTGTGCATCACCGTTTTATTCCGGGTATTCCGAATTGGGAGGCGCCGAAAAATGCAGCGGATTTTGCAGATACAAATTACTATTTTCCTACGGAAAGTCGTCCATGGATTTTGCAGAATGGAGAGACAAAACGTCGTGCTGCGGTTAATGGATTACAGGGTACACAAGTCAGATTATCGCAAGCGCCGTTAACAGTCACTTCTAAAGTGCCTGTTAACTCTACTACTACAACATACCTCCACCGCAATGCACCAAAATTATTCATTTTAAGAGGCGAAAACGAAGCGACATTAAACGCAAAATTACTTGGTTTAGAAAGTAAATTAGAGGCGGATGTTGATTTTGGAAAATTGGCGGCGGACATTTATCAGAATGAGGTAACAGGCACTTTGAAAGTGACTGTTACCGGGGGATTTCGGATAGTTTTGTTGGCGGAGAATGTGGCAGATTTGGCGAAAGAAAGCAACTTTTTCAAAAAGCAACTTTCTCGCTCATTCCAACAAAAACAAGTCCTCAAAACCCCACGCGGTTCTTACTTCTCCCCTACTCCTTTAGCGAAAAAAGGAAAAGTAGCATTCGTTTATCCCGGCTCGGCGACAGCTTATACAGGTTTGGGGCAAGACCTCTTTCAGTTGTTCCCACAGCTATTGAGTCACTACGAAGATATGCTCGGTAATATTGATGTTTTTATCAATTCCGACTACTTATTTCCGAAAAAACAAGAGGCTAAAACTGTCGCGCCAAACATCTACGAAAACACCATTGCGATGATGTCATCCGGTGTTTTTTATTCGGCATTGTACACCCATTTATTGCGCCGCTTATTTAAATTAGAACCAAATATTGCTTTCGGTTACAGCATGGGCGAATGTAGTAGTATGTGGTATTCTTTGGACGTTTGGCATCCAGACGGAGCGGAAAAATTCCGTAATTCTGAGATATTCAAAAATCGTTTTGCTGGTAATTTAGATTTGTTGGCGGAGACATGGAATGTGTCTTCTGCAGAGGCGAAAAAGCGTTGGGTGAGTCTGGTTTTGATTGCGCCGAAGGCGAAAGTTGAAGCATTGTTAAAAGGCAAAGAAAATGTCTATTTAACTTTTGTCAATACAGAAAATGAAGTAGTCATTTCGGGTGATAAAACGATTTGTGAGGCGATTACTAATGAATTAAACTGTCCGGTTATTCCAATTCCTTTCCAAAATGTGATACACCACGATTTTTGTAAAAAGGAGAAAGTTGGTTTGACAGATATGCATCATTTTGAATTGGCAGACCGTCCTGCGATTGATTTTTATTCGAGTATTACGAAGGATAAAATCAAATTAGACAATTTAGAGATTGCACACAATTCCGTGGCAGTTTGTGAGCAAAAAGTAGATTTCACACAAACTATTGAAACGGTTTATGATGCAGGAGCGCGCATTTTTATTGAATTGGGCGCAAATGCGACTTGTACCAATTGGATTGACACAAATCTAAAAGGCCGCGAACATCTCGCCGTGGCGATTGACCAAAAAGGGAAATCAGAAACACAATCTATTCTCAGTTTACTCGCGCAATTAGTCAGTCATGGTGTTGATTTGGACTTATCCTTATTATATCCAACTGTCGAAAAAGAAGCGACTAAACGTAGTTTTTTAAAGAAAATAATACCTGGCGGCACACCTGTTTTCGATTTGTTTTCGGAAGAGTCAGTGCGTGCGCGCTTTTCAAATATAAAACGAACAGCTGCTAAAAAAGCAGTCGTTCAAAAGGAATTAGTCCTTGCCGAAGCAGGTGAAGAAAGCTTTTCCTACTCACAAACCCCGATAGCTATCGGGGCAAAAAATATAGGATTAATAAAATCTGAAATTGTTATGAATACAAATATTGCAGCACCCGAAAAGCCGAAGTCGGTAGCAGTCTCAAAAATAGGCGAAAACGGTTTGCCTTTACAGGACTTTACCGACAACAAACATTTGGAAGGCAAAGAAATCGTCTTTACACAAGAGGATTTAGAGGAATTTGCGACGGGAAAAATCGCGAATGTCTTTGGTCCTGAATATTCAATTATCGACGGTTACAAACGTCGGGTGATGTTACCAATGGACCCTTATTTATTGGTGAGTCGCGTCACGAAAATGAATGCAAAATTAGGAGAGTACAAACCTTCGACGATGACGACGGAGTACGATATTCCTTATAATGCATGGTATTCGACTGACGGACAAATTTCGTCTGCGGTTTGTGTCGAGTCGGGGCAATGTGACCTTTTATTGATTTCTTATTTGGGCATTGATTTGCGCAATAAGGGCGAAATGGTGTACCGTTTATTGGATTGTACTTTGACTTTTGTGGATGATTTCCCTTATGAAGGTCAGACTTTGCGCTACGATATTTCTATCAATAATTTTGTTGATAATGGTGAAAATTTACTCTTCTTTTTCAGCTATCGTTGTTATGTAGAAGACCGTTTGGTGCTGAAAATGGACGGTGGATGTGCAGGATTTTTTGATGATGAACAATTGGAAGAAGGTGCGGGTGTTGTTTACAGCAAAAAAGAAATTGAGGCGCGTCAAAATGCAAAACGCAAGTATTTTACACCGCTTTTGACCACACATAAAAAGCAATTTAGTAAAGAAGATTTGCGTCATTTAATCAATGGCGATGTCGAGAAATGTTTTGATGATATTTCTTATTTTGCTAATGGTAGAAATCCTTCTTTGCGTATTCCGCCTGAGCAAACATTGATGTTAGACCGCATCACAGATGTAGATTTGACGGGCGGCGCGTACGGTTTGGGTACGATAACGGCAGAGAAAGATTTGAAGCCGGATGATTGGTATTTCCCATGTCATTTCCGTGATGATGAAGTTTTAGCAGGTTCATTACAAGCAGAAGGTGGTGGTAATTTACTGCGCTTTTTCATGCTTTTACTGGGAATGCAGCGTTTGACGAAGGATGCGCGTTTCCAACCAGTTTTTGATATTCCTCAAAAGGTACGTTGTCGCAAACAAGTGACGCCGGGCAAGGATACGAAGTTGATTTATAAATTGGAAGTAAAGGAAATCGGACTTGTGCCGCATCCTTATGTGATTGCTGATTTGGAAATCATTTCTGACGACGTTATCACGGTGCATTTTGAAAACTTAGGTTTACAATTGCGCGAAAAAGACAATCCAAAATATCTTGACCCAAGTGGTCAAACTGCAATCAGCGAACGCAGCACCGGCGCATTGATGAACGAACGCGACATTGAAACTTTCGCTTTGGGGAGCATGGAAGATTGTTTTGGACCAGAATACGCGGTTTACAATGGTCGCAATACTTCTCGTCAACCCAACACGGATTTGCAAGTAATTTCTCGCATCTTGAGTGTGGACGGTGAGCGTCATGATTTTTCAAAACCTGTCACTATTCTCGCAGAATACGACGTACCAACTGATGCTTGGTATTACGAGCAAAACGCAACGAAAACAATGCCCTACTCTATTTTAATGGAGATTGCATTGCAGCCTTGTGGTTTGTTGGGTGCGTACTTGGGTAGCACTTTGCAGTTTCCAGATATGGATTTATATCTCCGTAATTTGGACGGAGACGGCGAGTCTTTTGATTTACCAATGGGGACAGATTTTAGAGGCAAAACGATTTTGAATAAGTCGGTTTTGACTTCTTCAATCGCACATGGCGGAACGATTTTACAACGCTATACTTTTGAGTTGTCTATCGACGGTCATGTATTCTACAAAGGAAATTCTTCTTTCGGATTTTTCACAAAAGAAGCTCTTGCATCGCAAGCAGGATTGGATAAAGGAGTGGAAGTGCCAGCATGGTATGTTTCCAACAATCTGACGCCAAAAGACTACTTGCAAATCAATTTAGATTCGCTGTACGGCAAGATGAAACTCTACAAAGCGCCTGCGGGCAAACCACATTACCGACTGTCTGAAAATCAGTTGGACATGTTGGATAAAGTATTGATTTCTAAGGATAAAGGGGAATACGGTAAAGGCTATATTCATGCGACAAAATTCGTCAAACCTTACAACTGGTTTTTTGCTTGTCACTTTTATCAAGACCCTGTTATGCCAGGTTCTTTGGGTGTGGAATCTATCTTACAATCCATGCAAGTTTTTGCTTTGCAACAGGATTTAGGAAAAGATTTTAAGAATCCGAAGTTTGTGCAATTGGCGCAGCATAAGACGGTTTGGAAATATCGTGGACAGATTCTTTTGCCTGTTAAGGAAATGCACTTGGAGGTGCATGTGAAGTCTATTTCTAAGGAGAATGGCGTTCTTTCTGTTATTGCGGATGCTTATTTGTGGAATGAGGGGATGCGGATTTATCAGGTGACGGATTTGGGGCTTGGGATTGAGGAGGC
>CAZQTE010000251.1:0-1683 GCA_964595615.1 uncultured Saprospiraceae bacterium | reverse complement strand
CTCTACTGGCAAGGCTCCCCCCGAGACATCGTCTTCGAGCCAACAGCCATAAAAGAAAAACTAAAACGCACTGACCTCCCTTGCTACGTCATGAGCGACCACAACGGGCGCGTCGGAGTCAGCAATGGCGGCGCATTAGTAGCAGAAGGGCGCGGGTTACAAATCTTAGCCATAGCCAATCCAATGACTGCCAATCAACTCGGCGACCAAGGATTTCGCAAAGATTACAAGTTAAAATACGCCTACAAAACAGGCGCGATGGCAAACGGAATCGCTTCCGCTGACTTGGTCATTGCAATGGGTAAAGCAGGATTGTTAGGCTCATTCGGGGCGGCAGGATTAGTGCCAGACCGCATCCGTAAAGAATTGGACACTATACAATCCAATTTGACGAACGAAACTTACGCAGTGAATTTAATTCACTCCCCTGTCGAGGCAGCATTAGAGCGTGGTGCGGTAGATTTGTTTTTAGAAAAGGGTGTTAAAGTGGTGGAAGCATCTGCCTTTTTAGCCTTGTCAGAGCATATTGTTTACTATCGTGTGGCGGGTTTGAGCCGTAATGCGGACGGGAGTATTCATATTGGAAATAAAGTCATCGCGAAAATTTCTCGTAAGGAAGTTGCGACACCTTTTATGTATGCACCACCAGTGGAAATGGTGAATTCACTTTTGCAACAAGGAAAAATTACTGCTAATCAAGCAGAAATGGCGAAGCACATTCCTATGGCGGATGATATTACTGTAGAGGCAGATTCTGGAGGTCACACCGATAATCGTCCTTTAGTTGTTTTGTTGCCGATTATTATTCAATTGCGTAATGAAATTGAATTGGAAACGCAGTTTGAGCAAAAAATTCGTGTGGGTGCAGCTGGTGGTATCTCTACTCCTGCTTCGGCATTGGCGGCATTTATGATGGGCGCGGCTTATGTGGTGACGGGTTCTGTCAATCAGGCTTGTGTAGAAGCAGGCACCTCCGAACACGTACGTAAACTTTTGCAGACTGTTGACTCTACGGATGTCATGGGCGCACCAGCCTCTGATATGTTTGAAATGGGTGTAGAATTGCAGGTTTTAAAGCGTGGAAGTATGTTCGGTCCGCGTGCAAAAAAACTGTATGAGTATTATAAGACCTACAAATCTATTGATGAAATACCAGCTGACGAACGCGCGAAATTAGAAAAGACAGTTTTCCGTAAACCATTAGAAGAAATTTGGCAAATGTGTGTCGATTTCTTTGAAAAACGCGACCCAGAACAAATCGAACGCGCCAAAGATAATCCGCATCGTAAAATGGCTTTGATTTTCCGTTGGTATCTTGGTTTGTCCTCTAATTGGGCGAATGCAGGCGTGCCAGACCGGACTTTAGATTATCAGATTTGGTGTGGTCCAGCGATGGGTTCTTTCAATGATTGGGTACGGGGCACTTATTTAGAACCTTATCAAAATCGAAAGGCAGCGGATGTGGCGGAACGCATTATGACGGGGGCAGCTTATTTGTATCGGGTGCAACATTTGCAGATGCAGGGTGTTGATTTCCCAGTAGAGATGATGAGTTTGGGGATTGAGGAAATACGAAAACTTGCAATAGTATAGACAAAAAATAAAGCCAATAAGAAATGACATTTCTCATTGGCTTTTCTTTTTATATAATGCTTGCTTTCGAATTTTGACACCCATACTTAA
>CAZQTE010000250.1:0-8622 GCA_964595615.1 uncultured Saprospiraceae bacterium | reverse complement strand
TATCGTCAGAGTCAAGTAATTGATACCATATTGGTCAATGATTTTTCTGCGCATTTTCTCTTTTTTGTCTAAGCGTTTGTCTTGTGTTTTCTCCGTTGTTGCCACCTCTTCCGTACGAGTCCGTTCTTGCCACTTCTTCCCCGTTCGTTAATTTTTCCAAAAATTAAACGTAAGTCGGCACGCGGTTTTAAACCGCAAGAAATTAGCACGCATTCATTGCCAGACTAAGTCCGAAGTCCATTTGCGTATAGCTTTTGGAAAAGCTAACGAGCGATGAGGAATAATTTAAGCAACATACAAATCCAAATTTGGTATGTACCGAAAGTCTTTCAAATTCAATGTAAAAAGTTAAAAATCTTTAGTAATCGCCGTAGCAGCAATAAGCGCATCAGGTAAGGTCAGATTATGACTCAAGGAGTAGTTTGACATTAAATCTATGAATTTATTACAGATTTCATCGTCAATATTGATAATGGTGAGATGTGCTAAGTCTTTTTTGATTTTCTGAAGTTCGCGTTTGTTTAAGGCACCATAGATAATCTCGCCCGATGTCACAACGCTAAAACATATATTTTCCAATCCAATTTTACGCAAAGTAGCGACAATATCAGGATTACCTTTGTAAAACTCAATTAAGATATTCGTATCACAAAGAACTACTTTTCGATTTTCCATGCTTGTTGTCTTAGTTTATCGGCATCAATATCACGTCCTTTCAACATCCCCGCAGAAGCAAAAAAGTCATATTCTTTTTCTTCCTTTACGTCCTCCGCTTCTTTAATTTTGAAATCAAGCCAATCAAACTGTGTCAATAATTCTGATAGAAATTTAAGTTTATCTCTGTCTTTTATATTTATAATTATCTTTTCCATTTTTTAAAAATTTATCAACAATATTACAAATAAATTAGATGAAATACAAATAAGTTTGCGATTAACCGTTTTACCGCTCATTAATTTTTCCAAAAATTAAACGTAAGTCGGCACGCGGTTTTAAACCGCATACAAATGCTGCCAAACAGTTAAAATAACAGTTAGAAAAAGTGTATTGAACAAGCCAAAAGGCAACTCTTAAACTTTTCTCACACCTCCTCACTCTCCTCCGACCAAGGCGGCGACACCATTGCCAAAAACACCAAATCCACCTCTCCCACATTCTCAATCCATTGACTCACACCAGCAGGAATAAAAACCGTATCGCCAGTTTCCATGATTTGCGTCTCGTCATTGATATGCACTTCTCCTTTTCCACTCAAAATATAATAAACCTCACTACGCCCATGCAAAATATGCGGCAGCGACTTCTCTCCTACCAAAACAACAGCATGTGCCATGCTATAATTCATCTCAATCGCATCATTTTTCGGATGCAAAACCTCGCGCAAAATGGTCTTGTCTCCTGCGATAAATTGGGGAATATCGTTCAGTTTTTTTAGTAACATTGTCTTAAATATGAATTATGAAATAGGAAATATGAACTTTGTGTCCTCAAATCTGTATTTTATGCAATAATCGGCAAAGTTTTAGTACTTTTCACTACTTACAATTACATTTGAGCTTTGAGAGTTCAATCATCAATATAAAATCATCAATAGACAATTATAAAAATGGCAGAAAATCATAATAAGCAAGGGAATAAACTCAATATTGAGTTACCTGAGGAGATAGCGGAAGGAACTTACTCTAACTTGGCAGTTATTTCTCATTCTCAAAGTGAATTTATAGTGGATTTCGTGCGGATGGTTCCTAATGTGCCAAAGGCAAAAGTGAAATCACGTATCATCATGACGCCTGAAAATGCAAAACGCCTTTTAGGTGCTTTGGCTGAAAATATTAAGAAATTTGAAAGTCAAAATGGACCAATTAGTGGCGGTGGAAATACGCCTCCATTTCCGATTGGATTTAACACGCCTAAGGCGCAAGCGTAGTTAGAGTTGAGAGTTATGTGTTGAGAGTTATGCGTCTCTCAACACACAACTCTCAACCCGTAACTCACAAAAACATTTGCCGGCTCATCCACATCTTCATCCGATAAATAGCCTCTTTTGAATTGTCTCCTGCAAGGATATTATCATTCATACCCAATAATTCAGTTAAAACTGGAATTTCGGGGTTTGGCTTCAAATGATGTGAAAAATACTCCGTAGTATCTTGCAGACCTTGACAGGGAATAAAGCGGTATTGCTTTTCCTTTGGGTCATAGACATAATTTAGATAACGGTAGTTATGGAAATCTGGGTAAATCTGTAAAACTAGAGGGAAATTTAAATGATACTTAGGTTCTAAATTCCAGAAAACTGTTTCGTATAACGGATAAACTCCGAGTCGTGTTGGTATACCTCTTCTTCCAAGTTCATTCTGAAGCGTTTCTAATTTCCTCAGCATTACTTTGTGCAACAATTTACTTTCATCAAAGATTTCCATTGGTTTCCATTCCTTTGTACTTGGAATGAAAAACTCCATTGTCCCCGCTCGCAATTTATAATCAAAGGCTTTATAGCCAGGTACAACATAGCCTGGATAGAAAAATTCACAACCTTTGTCTATCGCAAATTGTACTTCCTCTAACATTGTATAATAGCCCAAACTGTATTGCTTGTAATTTGGGTCATATACAGCTTTTATACTCTCAATACTTTTGCTTCCTAAATCAAAAATGCTAAATCCGACTAATTTCTTATCGTCGTAAATGCATATTTCCCAAGTATCAAAAATATTCTGATTGCCGTCATCTAATAGAGAACTCCGCAGGGTCGGTGCGAGTCTTCCTTTAAAATCTTCTCGGTAAACTTGATATAATTCTTCTTTTTCAGAGGTGAATTGCTCCGGACGGATGATAATTTCAAAACGTTCTCGATTTTTACGCAATAGTTTTCTTTGTCCTTTTCTAAATGAATAATTGTGAAGTGGTAAACGTGTCCAAACGACAGTATACAAATCTCCATGTTTGATTAGAAAGTTACAAGTAAATATAGATTGACCAGAACGATACCAGCCTCCAGCGAGGTAGTCATCCAATTTTTCGGGCGGTAAGTTTTGTAAAAGATGTCGTTCAGTAAACATGATAAATTCTTTCGGCAATCATGGGAATTGTCGGTGAATCCCATAATATGGCCAAATGTCTTGCATTTCTACTCAAAAAAGATAAATTTAAGGTAAAAATCGTGTTTTTTAGTTAAAAAAGTGAAATCTTTGGGGAGAGAATAGGATTTCTAATGAAAGGTAGAGTAATTATTTACTATATTCATTGCAAATTCAATTCCGAATATTTAATTTTGATATACATTTTTAATAAATTATTGATTTAATTTAACAAATTTGTAATTAGTACAAATATGAAAAGTATATTTCTCTAAATCATAGTGAACTAAGTAACGACAAAACAATAAGTCCGTCATCTGGACAGGTCAAATTTTCTTCATTTTTCACTTCAAATCGCTCAAAGTATCAACAATTATCGCGCTTTGAAGCAAAAACTGAAAAAAATTATACACTCTCCAAATAACGGAGTTATTATTTCGTCGTTACTAAACTTATTTTCTTTTTAATATTTGTCAAAATAAACTACAAATAAAAATCACGAATAATGAAATACATTTTAACTTCCCTCCTTTGCATTTTCTTTTTAAATGTAAATTTTGCCCAATCTGGAGTACAAACTACTCGTGCCGAAAGAAGTCAATTGGGGCAAATGGAACAAGCTAAAAGGTCTGCTACAAAGGCTTTCATGGTTTCTTTAGACCGTTACCGTGAGGCTATAAAGGACTCAGATAAAGAAAGTCAGGCGGATATAAAAAGGGACTTGTTGATGTGCATAACAAAAGTTATTTCTACGAATAAATATGTTTTGAAAGAAGCGCCTTTATCTGATGCAAACGAAACTAAAGTCGCAGAAACTAAATCTATGATTTCGCAACAGAAAACTTTGCTTAAAAAAGCAGGAAACTCAGATGATGCTCAAGAAATTGAGAAAATAATGGTGGAGTTTATGGAGACTTTGAAAAAGTAATTAATTCTTTGATACTAGATAAAAGAAACTTATAAAAAATAAGCTTAGTAAGGATAAAACGGACTATTTCAAATTGAAATAGTCCGTTTTATTTATTTACAAACAAGTCTAAGTACATGACCTTATTTATAAATTCAAAGCTCGAAGTAATATATCAGGATTAAATTTATCAATATTAGGAAAATAGTTCTCCATTGCTTCATTCTGCAGTTTATCTGCATAAATATCATGAAAGAAATACCTACCTTCTTTCATTACATAATTTAATATAAAAAAGCGATAGACCTCTTTTAAGGAACGAATTTCAACTTCTGTCAATGGATATATAGAATGATAACTCTTTAGGAATAAAATAAATCTATCCTCTTGTAAAGGGTCTATATTATAAGTCCAAACAGTTCTGTCTCCCACATCAGAAACAACTCTACTAAAAAAGTAAAAATCCATCATCCGTGAACTCATGCGAAACCAATCGTAATCCCAACGAGAATAAATCTTTTGGGTGCTAGTAACTGAAAAATTACCAATATTCCAATCTACAAAAACTGGAATTCGATGCAGCTTATCAGAGTTTAATTTATCAGTGTTTTCTAATAAAATATCTGACTGTCGGTTTAATTCATCTATACGTGTACGATGTTCCCTTTTTCCTTTTGTCGTCTTCATATAAGACTTTAAATGCTCAATGTCGGATTTAAAAGTCTTAGACGAAGCAGGTAAAGTGTTGCGAATGGAGTGGCAGGCTTTGTGAAAGTGGGCAAAACTTTTTCCTAACTTCTGAATAGTATCATCTTCCAATCTCGCAGGTAATTTCCTTCTTACTTTCACAGGACGATAGAAAACAACCCATACATCAGCCTCCTCTTTTTGATGTCGATAAACATAAGTGTTAGCTCCCAACATCAATGAGCGT
Source organism: uncultured Saprospiraceae bacterium (assembly GCA_964595615.1). GTDB lineage: Bacteria > Bacteroidota > Bacteroidia > Chitinophagales > Saprospiraceae > JAHDCG01. Next base: position 3,701 of record CAZQTE010000250.1, on the reverse strand, counting down.
GAGATTGTATTGTCAAATGGATAAGGGAGATTATTGGATAAGGAATTGATAATTGTGTGGTCTTCTAAAAAATGCTCAAACTGACCGAAATAAGATAATTTGGCAATTACAAAAGCGCGATTTTCAAATTCAATCTTATAGACATAGTTGGTCGATACCCGAACGCTGATGTCAGTAATTTTCTTAATTTTTCCCCATGAATCATAATTAATCCATGCTAGTCTAACTATTTCTGGAAAGTTTATTTGCATTTTATAGTGATAAAGCTGGTAATAAAGACTTCTCTACTTTTGGCTGATTACTTGTAAAAAACTCTTAAGAACATTAGACTTGTTCGCCAATAACCAACACGTATATGAAAAAATAATTCTCAGGAATCTACTGAATTTATTAAAGATAGGTTTCAAAAAAAAGTCTGCACTTTGTAATTGAATACAAAGTGCAGACTTTTTTTGAATAATGCTAATTCTTACTTATTATCTCTTTAAAGCCTGTTGCTTAAGTTTAATAAACTCGAGAGGTGTCAAGCCTGTCTGCTGTTTAAAGACTTTGTAAAAGGTAGATTTATTCTTAAACCCACATTTCATAGCCACACCATAAAGCGTTAAATTCGCATAGCTGCTATCCAACATCTTTTCCTTGGCTTCTTTTATTCGGAATTCATTTATAAATACCTGTAAATTTTGACCAGAATGAAAATTTACGACTTGAGATAAATATTTTGTATTTGTATTTAGTCGGTCTGCCAATATCTTCAATGAAAGATTTGGATTTAGGTATAATTCTTCATCAAAGATTAGTTTTTTGAGACGATAAAACAGTGCGGCACCGTCTTCTCCTCTCAGACTACTTGTACGATATCTCTCTTCCAAATTCATGAGAGGGACTAATTTCTCATCCGTTTGATTGCCATCTATTTCAAATGCAATGAAATTAACAAGTTGTTTGTCGTCATTAAAAATAGGATGGATAACTAGTTTACAAAGGTATTCCTCTCCGTTTTTACGGTAATTCACAATTTCATCCTTAAATGGAACTTGAGCTTCCAAAGCCTTACGAAGTCTTTTTATTGACTCAGGGTTGGTGTCTCGACCTTGTAACAAACTAGGCTTTTGTCCTACCACCTCTGACAACGTATAGCCAGTGATGATAGTAAAGTCGTCGTTAACCCAAAGTATTTTTCGTTGAGCATCTGTCAGAATAACTCCTAAATGGACTGCCATAATAATATTTGAATTACGATTGTTTTATGATAAAATAGAAGAATCATAAAAAATCATTTACTCTTTTGTAAAATAAGTAGCTATGCCTATTTTTCAGAAAAATAATTGTGAGTAGTGGTTTCGAAGACTTTATTTTTTGTTTTTTTTACCCAAAGTATGATTTCATGCTGAAAAACTTAAGCTAAAAATAATGCTTTTTGTTTGCTTCTCTACCGATAATAACCACAAGATAAGTTATATTAAGTTGCTAATTCTTTTTAACGAGTTAAAAAAAAATAAAAACAGGCAAGAATTCATACTTTGATGACATATTTCATACAATTCAATAATTTGAATTTTTTGAATTTGTGAAAAGTGCCCAAAAAGTTTATTTTTACATTATGAATAAACCTTCTCTAAAGACTGTATTTATTGTTATTTCTTTGCTATTTTTTCAGAGCCAAATTATACTTGCACAAAGTCTGCAGAGCTATAAAAAGGCAGCTGAAAATGCTTTACTTTTACAGGATTACAATGCAGCCCTACTCTATATAAATCAAGCATTAACAATAGAACCAGACGACACAAATCTACAATATAGCTATGCAGAGGTGGCCCGTCGATTTAATGCTTTTGAATTAGCAGAAGAGTACTATGAAAAGGTATTGAATAGTAAAGAAAAACAGAATTTTCCTTCTGCTTATTTTCGCTTAGCGTTAGTAAAAAAACAAATAGGGAAATACGAAGAGGCAATTGACAATTTCGCTAAATTCATATCAGTAAAGGCAACAAATAAGGACAAAATAGAGATAAAACGTGCTCAAAAAGAAATTAAGACTTGTCAATGGGCTATAAATAAACCCATAATTGATACCATTCAAATTACTCAATTAGATAAAAAAATTAATACTTCCTATTCTGAATTCGCGCCTTTTTTAAAAGGTGATTCTTTGTATTATTCTTCCTTTCGTTTTCAAAATAAAGAAGACTCAAATGTACCGCCAAGACGTATTACAAAAGTCTTGCTTTCTCAAAAGCAGCTTAAAGGAAAAACCCTGCGCTATGGTTTTAATGTTGCAGAAAAACATACAGCGCATACAGCTTTTAGTAAAGACGGTAATCGGGTATATTTCACAATTTGTGATTACAAAGAGGGCGCACAGATTCATTGTAATATTTACTATCGTGAAAAAGATAAGCGTGGACGTTGGAGAAAAAAAGCAACTGCTTTACCAAAATTCATAAATTCAGACAAATACACTTCTACGCAGCCTACAATTGGCTACGATTCTACTCGACATAAGGAAATTCTAATTTTTTCTTCTACTCGCCCAGGAGGAAAAGGAAAGAATGATTTGTGGTTATCTGAAATTAATGGAAAAGATTTTGATAAACCTGTTAATTTAGAAGAAATTAATACCTCTGAAAATGAAATAACTCCCTTTTATCATTCTCCTAGCCAGACTTTATTCTTTAGCACGGATGGCTATCCTTCTTTAGGTGGTTATGATGTGTATCAAACGGTGCAAGATAGTATGACTTGGTCGAGTCCAACTCATCTGGGAAAACCAATTAACAGTAGCTATAATGACTTATATTACTTCTTAGATTTAAATGCAAAAAAAGGGTATCTGGCATCGAATAGACTAGGTTCAAACTACTTAGACAGGTCAAATAAGACTTGTTGTAATGATATCTATGCTCTTGATTTCATAGACAAATCAGTACCAAATGAAGAACAACCGCCTGTAGTCGTCACAGAAGAACCGCCAAAAAAAGAAATCCCACCACCGCCAAAAGAACCAACTAGTTTAGAAGAATTTCCACCTTTTGCTCTGTACTTTGATAATGACGAACCAGATAAAAGGACACGAAGAACCACAACTAAAAAAGATTATGAGACGACTTTCAATACCTACTACGAAAGACGTTCTGAATATGTACAAGAATATGCAGCACCACTCGCTGAGGAAGACCGCTATGAAGCAGAGTTTTTAATGGAGGATTTCTTTGAAACCGAGGTAAGGAAAGGATACTTAATGCTATTCCGCTTTTCAGACATTTTGCTTAAAAGGTTAGAGGGCGGCGAGCGTGTGGAAATATTCGTAACTGGATATACTAGCCCTCGTGCTCAATCGGATTATAATGTCAATCTAGGAAAAAGACGGGTGAGTTCTGTCAGAAATCACTTTGCATCCTATGCTAATGGTATTTTATTGAGTTACCTAAATTCAGGAAAACTTTTAATTACTGAACGGTCATATGGAGAAACGACGGCTGCTGCTGGAGTTAGTGATGATTTAGAAGATGTTAGAAATTCTATCTATGCCATTGGTGCCGCAAAGGAGAGACGTGTCGAAATAGTCGAAGTGAAAATTGGGAATTAAAAAAGCCCTTGCAAATTTTAACTGCAAGGGCTTAATTTTTCATCCTATTCTTCTTAGAGTAAAAGTAATTCAATAAGTTGAGCCATTATACTTGTTTCCCGATAGGAATGCG
>CAZQTE010000249.1:0-8697 GCA_964595615.1 uncultured Saprospiraceae bacterium | reverse complement strand
TAAATTAAAATTTTACAGTAGTCAGACAAACGTTTTTCTAAAGGAAGAAGCAAACAAGACCTGAAAAAATCCGTAAACGTTAAGGTTTTACGGATTTTTTCGCGTAAAAAACAATTCTTTCAAAATTGTTTAAAAAAATGCGTTAAAATTTTTACAAGAATCAAATTAAGCGTAAAAAAAGGCGTTATGTATCTGTCTTTCGGAAAATGCTAAATTGAAATAAAATTCATTTTCCAGTGATGTTCTTAAAACATCATCAGACAATACCGTACGACCTGATAAATGTAGTCCCGAACATCTTTTTTGTGTGAACATATTTTGCACTATTTTCCAATGTAAGTTCGTGGCTACAACAAGATTGATTTTCTTATGAATAGAGTTTTTTATCTGTTATTGCCGATTTTCTTAGTCCTTACTATTGCGGCTAGCCTTTTCGGTGCAAAAACAAACCTTGACAATCCCTACACCACGGAATTCGTCATCGCTCAAGACACCATTCCGTTGAATGATAGACAAGGAGATTTTTTGACGACACCGTCAACTAACCCTTTTGATTTAAACGACCCTGCTAGTATCGAACAAAATATCGAATACGACCCAGAGACAAATTCCTACATCGTCACAGAAACTATCGGAGACGGTTTTTTCCGTCCACCTACTTATCTAAGTTTTGATGAATATCTAGACTATCAAGCAAAGCAAAGTCAGCAACGATATTTTGATATTTTGCAAGGAAAAGAATTTGGTGAAGAAACCAATGGGCTACGAGACCCCGTATCCGCCATTGATGTAGAAAATACACTTTTAGACCGTCTATTTGGAGGAACTGAAGTCGATATTCGCCCTCAAGGTAATATTGATATGACATTCGGGGTAGAACAACAAAATGTGGCTAACTTTAACTTGACTCCGCGTCAACAAAGAAACGGTGGTTTTCTTTTTGATATGGCTATTCAGATGAACGTTGAAGGTCAGATTGGTGAAAAATTAAAATTATCGACTAATTATAATACAAAAGCAACTTTTGATTTTGATAATCAGCTTAAGTTAGATTATGATACGGGTGGTTTTAGTGAGGATGAAATCATTAAAAACATAGAAGCGGGTAATGTTTCTCTACCTCTACGTTCCCAATTAATTTCGGGGGCACAGAGTCTCTTTGGTTTAAAAACTGAATTACAGTTTGGTCGCTTACGTATTACAGCTTTAGCTTCGCAAAAAAATTCGGATCAAGAAACTATCACCGTACAAGGTGGAGCACAAGAGCAATTCTTTGAGATACGTGCAGATGATTATGATGAAAATCGTCACTTCTTCCTTTCTCATTACAACCGCAACACTTTTGAAAGCGCTTTAGAAAATTTACCTCAGGTTAGAAGTCTATTCAAATTAGACAGAATTGAAGTTTATATTACTAATGACAATAATAATGACCCTGGTAATGTTAGAGAGATAATTGCACTTGCCGATTTAGGTGAAGGGTTAACAACACGTATCACTAACAGCTCGCCAGCATTACAACCACCTTTAGCTCCTGTTAATCCAGATTTTAACGGTGTCCCTCTTCCTGATAACTCTTCCAGTCCATTATATGATTTATTACTAGAAGACCCAAGGACTTCTTCGAGTGATCGTGTATCTCAAGTATTAAGAGCTACACCATTTAATTTACGTCAAGGGCAAGACTTTGAGCGTGTTACGGCAAGAGTTTTAAAACCTACAGATTATACAGTAAATGAAGAATTAGGTTTTATTAGTTTAAATGTCAATGTGCAACCTGACCAAACGATAGGTGTTTCTTATCTCTATACATACAATGGAAAAACATTTCAGGTTGGTCAATTTTCAGAAAATAGAACCACAGGAGTAGATAGTACGGATACAAAAATAATATTCACTAGAATGTTAAAATCTACTATCCAACAGATAAATCCTGAGGGAGTAGTAGCGACACAAGCAAATGAAGAAGGTCTACCGACTTTACCATTATGGGATTTGATGATGAAAAACATCTACCCTACAGGTGCTTTCAATGCTGACCCTAATGAATTTTACTTAGACATTGTATATGAAGATCCCGAAGGAGCGGCAAAACCATTTCTTCCAGATACAAGAATACAAGGAAAACGTTTATTAAATGTATTTAATCTTGATGAGTTAAATCAATCTGGAGATCCTCAGCCTGATGGTGTTTTTGATTTTGTCCCTGGTCTTACTGTTCATCCTCGTAATGGACGGATAATGTTTCCAAAATTAGAGCCTTTTGGTTCAGCTTTAGCTGAACAAATTGATAATGCAGTAGACGAGAGTAAATATACTTTCCCTCAATTATATTACAGTAGTAAAACGAATGCACGAGAATATCCAGAATTAAATCGTTTCCTCATTACAGGACGCTATAAATCTTCTGTTTCTTCTGAGATTTCTTTAGGTTCATTTAATATTCCAGAAGGATCTGTAGTGGTAACTGCTGGAGGTAGAAAATTAGACGAAGGTATTGATTATGAGCTTGATCGTGGTGTTGGTAAAGTTAGAATCTTAAACGATGCCATCTTAGCCTCAGGGTCAAATATCAGTATTAGTTTTGAGGATAACTCTTTATTTGGTTTTCAAAGGAAATCAATGGTGGGTTTACGTGCTGATTATACATTCAATAAGAATTTAGCAATTGGAGCAACTTACTTACGTTTGTTCGAGACACCATTTACTCCAAAGGTTAATGCAGGGGATGATCCACTAAATAACCGCATCGCTGGATTTGACATTAACTACAATAATGAAGCGCCTTGGTTAACGAAATTAGCAGATAAACTACCATTCTATAGTACTAAAGAACCTTCAACTTTTTCATTTCAAGCAGAAGCCGCAGCATTAAAACCTGGACACGCGAGAGGTATTAATGAGGGTTCCAGAAGAGGAGATGACGACCGTAATCTAGCAGCGAATCCAGACTTTGAAGGAGGTGTAGTCTATATTGATGATTTTGAAGGAGCTACCTCGGAATTGTCTTTAAATGTAGCACCCAATCGTTGGAAGTTGGCATCTGTACCACAACACAATCCTGCAGAGTTTCCCGAAGCAGACTTACTAAATGATTTACGCTATGGAATGAATAGAGCGAAGATGTCTTGGTATCGTATCCAAATTCCAGATACACAAAATCCAGCGGCACCATATACAACTACAGTTAACACAAGAGAGGTTTTTCCAAATCGTACGAATCCATTCAACACAGGAAATGTTGATAACAATCGTCTCTTTACTCTTAACCTCGATTATTTCCCTGAAGAACGTGGTCCTTACAATTTTGACCCAGCGGGAGGTGTCCCTGGCGTATCAGCAGGTTCAATTGTTGCAAATGGAGAGCTTGGCTTAGCAGACCCAGAAAGTCGTTGGGCAGGTATCATGACTCCTTTACAAAATAATGATTTTGAAGCAGCGAACTATGAGTTTGTTGAATTTTGGCTATTAAGTCCATACTTGGACGAAGCGGGAGGCTCTGCGCCAGGTATTGGTGCCGATGGAAATGAAGGAGAAATCTTGTTACATTTAGGAAGTGTATCAGAGGACATTCTAAGAGACTCTCGTAAATTTTACGAAAATGGTCTTCCAAATCCAACTAATACCAACCCTCCTCCTACTGTACAAACCCAATGGGGTCGAGTACCTATTCAACAACAAATTACAGCATCATTTGACCAAGATACAATTGTACGTAATGCACAAGATCTTGGACTAGATGGCTTAAATGATAATGATGAAAAAACTAAGTTTAGTTCTTTCCTAAACAATCTACCTGGAGACTTAACCCCAGATGATGTCCCTGACCCTGCTGCAGATAATTTTGTATCTTTTTCAGCTGCACAGAATAATGGTTTAGATATTCATACTCAGTACAAAAATCACAATAATCCTCAAGGAAATGCGCAGTCAACAGGAGGGACGAATTTCTCTTCAGCAGGTGACCAACGACCAGATATAGAGGATTTAAATCAAGATTTTACTCTTAACGAAACAGAGAGTTATTATGAATATCGTATTCCTATCAAACATGACGGTTCGGGAGGTATTGATATGGACAATCCTTATTTGACAGGAGACGTACAAGAAGCAGCGGGTAATAATCGTAGATGGTATCGCTTTAAAATTCCATTGGATCAAATCGAAATACCAGGAGGTTTTTTCAAAAAGTATAATGGTATTTCAAACTTCCGTTCTATCCGCTTTATGCGTATGGTTGTTAGGGGTTTTGAACAACCTACACACTTGCGTTTTGCTAGCTTTGATTTGGTACGTAATCAATGGAGACGTTTGCGTAATCGCTCTGGAGTTGATGACCCTTCTTTAAGTCTTGCGAATGAAGCAGTAACTACATTTGATGTAAACGAATTAAGTATTGAAGAAAATAATAATAAAGAACCTATCCCTTATACGCTACCTCCAGGGATTACTCGTGAGGATGCAATCGGTAGTTTAAATTTTAATGCATTACAAAATGAAAGTTCCCTAGCAATGAATGTGTGTGGGCTACAAGATGGTGCATCTAAAACAATATATAAGAACTCTGCCATTGATATGCGTTTTTATGAAGGTATAAAAATGTTTGTGCATGGTGAGTCTGTACCAGAGGATATAAATATTGACGATGGCGACCTTTCCGTATTTGTCAGAATTGGTAGTGATTTCGCTTCTAATTATTATGAATACGAATTGCCATTATCTTTATCTGATCCTGATTCGATAGAAGTTGCATCTGATTTGGATAAGGGACGTCTGATTTGGCCAGAAAATAATGAGATAAACATTGACTTTTCGGTCTTAAAGGAGTTAAAGATTGCACGAAATGCAGACCCGACAGTTAAGTTAAGTGACCGATATCCAGAGGCAAGAGATGTCATCGCAACGACGAGAGGAGAGCGATACAGAATACGTGGTAATCCCAATTTGGGTGATGTAAAAACCGTCATGATAGGTATACGTAATCCAAGTAAAATCCTCCGTCAGGATAATTTTGATGATGGGATAGAGCACTGTGCAGAAGTCTGGGTAAACGAGATGCGTTTGTTTGGATTAGATGAGACAGGAGGATACGCTGCATTAGCACGTTTAGACTTTGGTATAGCAGATTTAGGTAATGCCTCTTTAGCACTAGAATATAGTAGCCAAGGCTGGGGTTCATTAGATCAAACATTATTAGAGCGTAGTCGAGAGGAAATCTTCAAGGCAGATTGGTCTACGAATTTAGAACTAGGTAAATTTTTCCCTGAAAAATCAGGTTTACAAATTCCTTTCTATTTCCAAGATAGTCGTGAGATAAAAACTCCACAGTTTGATCCTTATGATAAGGATATTGAATTGGACCAAAAGCTAGATGTAGCTGCAAGTGATGAGGAGCAAAATATTATCAATGAACAAGCAAAGGAAGTAACCAATGTTAAATCCTACAACTTTACAAATGTAAGGAAAGAACGTACCAATACTGATAAAACGCCAATGCCTTGGGATGTATCTAACTTTAGTGTCTCTGCATCAAAAACTATCACAGAGCATCGTGACCCTATTGTAGAAAGTCTAGATACCGAAAGTTATCTTGGAGCATTAGATTACAACTATTCGGTGCGTTCGAAGTTTATCAAACCATTTAAAGGTATTTCAAAAAATAAATGGCTAAAATTAATAACAGACTTTAATTTTAATCCGCTTCCTAGTAACGTTGGATTTAGTACTGTGATGAATAGAGATATTTCTAGAACGAAATATCGCTTTGCAGGTCAAGACAGCTTATTCAATACCTTCTACCAAAAGCGTTGGTCTTGGGATAGAAATTATAATCTGAATTGGGATTTTGCGAAAAATTTAAAGTTCAATTTTAATGCTGTAAGTACTTCTGTTATCGATGAAGCACCAGAACAAGTAATTGCAGAAGGTGGGATAAACGAAAGATGGCGTGGAAAGATTGACACTCAAGAAGAGAAAGATTTAGTCTGGAATAACATCAAAGGATTTGGTCGTGATAAAAACTATACACATAGTGCCAGTTTAGACGTTACAGCGCCTCTGAAACTTATTCCAATATTAGACTGGATGACCGTTAAGGGTTCTTATGACTTAAATTATAGTTGGAGTGCTAATTCTTTATCTCTCCAAGACTCTCTTGGTAATGTCATTCAGAATCGCCAGAAACGTGAAGTTTCAGCAGATTTAGATTTTACTAAATTGTATAAAAAGTCTAAATACTTAAAAGCAATAGATAGTAAACCAAGGTCTAAAAAGCAGAGCCCTCGCTCTCGTTCACAAAAAGAAGGAGACAACAAAAAGGGAACTGGTAAAAAAGATGACAAGACAAAGTCTAAAAAGAAAGCAAAAGAGCCTTCAAAAATAGAACGTATGGTTATACGTCCATTCTTATTGCTACGTAAAGTTCGTGCAGGTTACTCTGAATCTTTTGGAACCATCTTACCAGGTTACATGCAGGATGACCCAGAATACTTGGGCTTATCTGACAGATTCACCAACCCAGGTTGGAGGTTTGTCGGAGGTTGGCAACCTGACTTGAGTCAAGACAGTTACTATACAGAAGATGACTACTTGTATAACAATTACAAATTGATTTCACCAAGTATTTGGCAAAATCAACAAGTACAACAAAATTTCACTAGAGAATGGGATGGAAAAGTAACTTTAGAACCATTTAAGGATTTTAAAGTTGACCTAAATATAGATAGTAGATTTACTAGTAATCACTCTGAATTCTTTAAGCGTGATACGATTATCGGTAACAATCCTAATCCATTGGAAAACTTTAGTCAGGAAGAGTATCGTCACTTAGCACCTACTGATGCAGGTTCATATACTATTAGTTTCTTCGCCTTGAATACTTTCAATCGTGTAAGTGACACATTAGGACAACAAGCATTGTATAATACTTTCTTAGATAATCGTAGTGAAGTAGCGGATATCTTAGGAGGGACAGAGTCAAATCATCAAGACTCTGTAGCACGTGCAGAAGGCTATCCAGCTGGTTATGGTCCAGATAATCAAGAGGTATTTATTCCTGCATTCATTGCGGCATATACGGGTAAAAGCGTATCTGAAACGAAGTTGAATCCATTTAAAATACTACCAAGTGTTAACTGGAAATTGAATTATACAGGATTGGGTAAATTACCTGCGTTTAAGAAGTACTTCCAAAGTTTCAAACTATCGCATGGTTATCGTTCGAATATGACAATAAATCGTTTCCAGACGGATCTTCGTTACGATTTTAATGATCCGAAACAACTCAATCCAGATAATCGCAACTTCTATAGTCGTTTCCAAGTACCTGAGATTGTTATTAGTGAGCAATTCTCACCATTGATTGGAATTGATATGCGTTTGAAAAATGACTTGAGCCTCCGTGTGGACTATAAAAGAAATCGTAGTTTAGCTTTATCTTCACAAGGATTTACACTTTCGAGTACAAGTACGGAAGAGTTTGTCATTGGATTTGGTTACAAATTAACAGATGTAGATATTCCATTTTTAACTGGTAGCAAGAAAAAGAAGAAAAAGGCAAAAGTTGATGAGACTGATAAAAAAGATGAGAGATCAAGCAGTCGTGGAGGTAGTGGTAATCGAGGTTCGGGAAGTGCAAAACCAGGAGACTTAGACTTGAATTTTGACTTCTCTTTCCGAGACGACGTTACAAATGTTCGTAGTTTTGATACAGAGTCTGAAGATCAGCCAACACGTGGTGCAAAAACAATACGCATCAGTCCTTCAGCTGAGTATCGCATCAACAAACAATTGAGTTTACGCGCCTTCTTCGATTACAATAGTAATGACCCTAAAACAAGAGGGGGAAGCTACAAAATCACCAATACTCAAGGTGGTATAATGGTTAGATTTACACTGCAATAAGAACGATTGGCAGCAATAAAATAGGGCGACCTGATTATCTTGTATAATCAGGTCGCCTTTTTTATTTCATAACCGTCAACTACTATTTATTCATATTTGGTAGTGGGTCAAAATGGAGGATGCTCACGTGGAGAATCAAAGTCGAATGTCGTCAACTTAAGGAATTGTTGGCGTGAGGCTCCAGCCTCGTGACTATTATTCATCTGCCTCTGGCAGATAAATAACCGCCAGAGGCGGATAAATACTAAGCACGAGGCTGAAGCCACGCGCTAACATCTTAATTAATAAAGGGAGAGTAAGCAGGAATAAATTGTAAGAACATTCCCTTTTTTCTCCATTCCTTTGACTTTTCCTGAACGACTTTAGACTTGTGGATTGATGCATTATCAAGAATAATAATTGTTTTCTTATCTATCTTGTTAGCAGGTTCATCCAGATTCTGAATAACACATTCCGAATTAGCTGCTCCTTCATATAGGTTCCCTTGGAATTGATTTTTAGTAATATCCAATAATCCAAGAACCGTATATCCTCTTGAACGCAGAGCTGGAAGCTCTATAATTTGTCCTTTTTCTGTCCATCAATAAAGACTTTTTGGATTTAGATTAAAAATAGAAAAGGTCAATACTACCTTCAAAAGTCCGTTTTTTAAGTATCTCTACCTCTTTTTTAAAAAATCGGAAGAGTGTTTCATCTCTTTTCTGTTTAAGAGATTTGCGCATTCGTTTCCATACATTAATTACAACGGCTAATTATATTGAGTTCTGAGTGGGCTTTGTTCGGGGAACAAAAAGC
>CAZQTE010000248.1:0-8703 GCA_964595615.1 uncultured Saprospiraceae bacterium | reverse complement strand
CAAAACTCAAAACTCACAACTCCTAACCCAAAACTCGCAACCCGCAACCCAAAACTCACAACCCACAACCCTCAAAACCCTTTCTTCCAAAAAATAGCTCAAACCCTAAAAATATGGCGTACTCAAGCAAACCCCGAAAAGACCTATCTACACACCGATAGAGCATTTTACAAGCCAGGCGAGTCGATTTGGTTTGCGGCTTATGTGCGTAATGCGGATGATTTAAAAGCCAGTAGCAAAAGTGATATGGTGCATGTGGAATGGATTGCACCCAATGGAAAAACAGAAAAGAAATTGACCTTAATCGCTAAAAATGGTCTAGTCGCAGGAGATATTCTAACGACGCAAGAAATGCTTGGCGGAACTTACAAATTAAAAGCTTACACCAACTGGCAGAAGAATACAGACACCTATTTTGAAAAGGAAATACAGATACAAAAAGCGATCCTACCACGCTTGCGTATGGAATTGGATTTCGAACGCGAAGCCTATGGCGCAGGTGATGAAGTCATTGCAAAATTAGACCTAAATACACTCGAAAATGCTCCTCTAAAAGATTATGAATTCAGTTACGTATTCAATCTAAATGGAGAGCAAGTTACAGAACTAAATGGCAAGACAAATGCCGCTGGACATGCAGAATTAAAACTACAATTACCAGCAGATTTAGACAGCAATGATGGCTTGATAAACGTCCTCATTGACTACAACGGACAAACAGAGTCCATCTCACGCGCTGTCCCAATTGTCTTAAACAAAATTGACCTTCAATTCTTCCCAGAAGGCGGTCAGAATATCGCAAATGCATCAAGCAAAATGGCATTTAAAGCTGTTAATGAATTTGGTGAAGCCGCTGATATAGAGGGACTTGTGATAAATGACTTAGGTGAAACAGTCTCTACTTTTAAAAGCTACCACCAAGGCATGGGAGTATTCAACTGGACACCAAAAACTGACGAAACATACACCGCAAAAATCACTAAACCTGCGGGCATACAACAAGTTTTCGAGCTGCCAAAAGCAGAAAAAAGAGGCTATTCTCTATCGGTAAAAGAAGTAACAGACAATGCCATTATCGCAGAAGTCAACACCACAGAAAACGAAAAATTACACCTAATCGCACAAGCCCGCGACCAAGCGCTTTTTCATGCAGAAACACCAAAAAAATCAGGCAAACATACTATCGAAATTCCAACGAACGATTTACCAATCGGCATCACGCAATTGACGCTTTTTGACAGTCAAGAAATTGCGCGTGCAGAGCGTTTGGTATTCGTCAATGCAGACAAAAAACTCAACATAAAAGTCAGTACAGACAAAGAAAAATACCAACCACGTGAAAAAGTGAAAATGACAGTAGAGGTACGCGACGAACGCGGTATTCCTATGTCTGGAACCTTCTCTTTAGCGGTGGCGGACGATAACTTATTGACCTACGCAGATGACAAGCAAGGACATATTTTATCTCAAATTCTCCTGCAATCTGACTTGAAAGGAGAAATAGAAGAACCGAACTTTTACTTTGATGCACCGAAAGTAGGAGAGACGAAGGATAAAGCTTTGGCATTAGATTACTTACTGATGACGCAAGGTTGGCGGAGATATGAGTGGATGGATGCGGGGGGATTGCCTGTTGTGGAGGAGAAATTTAAGGCGGAGAAAGCGGTGATAGCAGGTCGTGTTTTTGATAGAGACAAAGAGACTATGCAGGGTGCAATTGTCAGTTTAGATGTGAATGGCAAAAAAGTAAAAACGGACTCGACAGGTTATTTTGCATTTGAAAATGTGCCTTATTCTGAAAAGGGATACATTCTAAGCGTGAAAAAACAGTATGAAATTATTCAAAAAGTAGCGACATATAGTGAGGATTTAATCATTGATATGTTTGAGCAAAATGCTGGACAAGTTGCTATTATTAGTCGAAAAAAAGGTAATAAAACAGTAGTACAAGGGCGGGTTTTTGAAAGGACGACAGGAGAAGGTCTCATTGGATTGTCTATTAATCCCGTAGGTGAAAATTGGGGGACGGTAACAGATATTGATGGCAATTTCAGCATAGAACTTCGTGAGGGAACACATAATTTAGAGTTTAATTATACTGGATTTAGTAGTCAAAATCTACTGATAAATATTGAAGATAATGAGGAAGTAACGATTGAATTAGGAATGTTTGAACCCGAACATCTTTTTGATGAGGTTGTCGTGCTCGGTTATAGTTCTGTAAAAAGAAAAAATTTGACAGCCGCAGTTCAATCTATCAAATCAAAAAATATTGAACGTAAAAAGAAAAGACAGGAAAAGAGAGATTTAAAATTTGAAAAGGGCGCTTCTGAAGACGAAATCATCGCCCAAATAGAATCAGGCAACGTCTCCCTCCCCCTCAAAGCACAAGAAATAACCGAACTCCCAACTCGCAGTGTAAACGGCGTAGTATCTCAAATCTCAGGAGTAGGCGCTATCGACGAAGGAGATCTTGAGGAACTGGAAATTAAGCGTAAAAATAATATTCTATATTTCGTGGACGGAGTCATTGTGAAAGGGAGTTTAATGCCAAAAACAGAAAACGAAAACGTCCAAGACATGCTGGCAGGTAAAGCGGCAGGCGTTGATATTACTAAGAAAAACAAAAATATTCGTATTCGTGGAGTAAATTCTTTAGACACAGGAAATGACCCACTATTCGTAGTCGATGGCATCGCTATGCCAGCTCTAAAAGACCGTAATGTAGATTTTTTAGATGCGGATAATATTGAGAAAATAGAAGTTTTAAAAGGAGAGTCTGCAACTGCCATTTATGGAAAAAAAGCTAAAAATGGTGTGGTAATTATCGAAACTAAAACAGGAAAAGGACTCACTGAACAAGAAAAACGTAGTTTACTACAAAAGCAAATTTATAGCTTTGAGAATTTTATCGAAGAATTGCAGGAGCGAGCTGCTCTTGGTGAAAATCTTGTCTCTGACAATTCTTCTTTTTCTCAAATGCACAGTGAATTGTATCGCTTAAGTCGCCAGTATAAAGGTGATGATGCTAAAGTATTTCAAAAGGAAATTAGGCAATTAAATGAGTTAGGCAAGGATTTGATTCAGAGTCAAAAATATGCGCAAACTTTCAAAAATGGCTATTACCGCGCTCGTAAATTCTACACCCCAAAATACGATAGCACCCGCGAAGTCGAAACCCGCACCGATTTCCGCCCGACTATCTATTGGAATCCAAGTTTAGAAGTCAAAAATGACGGAAAAGCAGAAGTAGAATTTTACAATTCTGACGAAATTACCACTTTCAAAGCAATCGTCGAAGGTATCGCCGCGAACGGAAGCATCGGCAGGGGAGAAGCAACTTTTTACTCCATTTTACCATTCGGCATGACGACTAAAGTGCCGACGAATGTATTGGCTGGAGACGCGTTCAATTTGCCATTGACTTTGATGAATACTACTGCTGAGACATTGACAGGTTTTTTCACTGTTCTCGCGCCAAATGGCTTTGAAATGACGCAAAAAATCCCGTCTGTAGTCACTTTGCAAGCAGGAGAAAAGAAGACGATTTCAGTACCTTATAAAGTGATGAATTATGCGAAAAATGGGAAATTTAAAATCCTCTTTGAAGCCAATAATTTGACAGACGCATTTGAGCAAGAAATCACTGTTTTACAACGCGGTTTCCCTGTAAATGAAGTCGTTTCAGGTAAATCACAACGCAATAAATTTAACTTCAATATCAATGAATTAGTTGATAAATCATTGACTGCTAAATTGACCATTTACCCGAATTTAGAAGAAGATATTATTACAACGACTGAACGCATGTTAAAGCAGCCAAGCGGCTGTTTTGAGCAAACTTCTTCTTCCAATTATCCTAATTTATTAGTCTTAGATTTTCTCAAGAATACAGGACGTCTACGCCCTGAAATTCAGAAAAAGGCACAGACTTATTTAGATGCAGGCTACAAAAGATTAATTGGATTTGAAGTCGAAGGAGGTGGATTTGATTGGTTTGGTCAACCCGCTGCACATGAAGCATTGACGGCTTATGGCTTGATGCAGTTTGTAGATATGAAATCTGTTTATTCAGTTGATAATCAGTTGATTAGTCGCACGGCAGATTGGCTTCTATCTCGTCGTGACGGCAAAGGCGGTTGGCAAAATTCTAAACGCGGACGACACTCCTGGGCGGCACAAACGCTCGTAGGCGACGCGTATATCGTATGGGCAATGTCAGAGGCAGGCTACGGAAATGAAATCAGCATCGAGTTAGAAAAATCCTACCAAGATGCCATTAAAACTCAAGACCCATATCTCATGGCATTAGTCGTTTTGGCATTACAAAATGTAGAAGATAAGCGCGCCAATGGTCTCTTAGCTGCTCTTTCAATTTTGAAAAATAAAGACGGATATTGGACAGGATTAACGCATTCCATGACACACTCAAAAGGCAAAGGATTAGCGATAGAAACGACGGCATTAACTGCCTTGGCGATGATGCGCACCGAAGACTACGCAGGCGAAATAGAAAGCGCGATGAACTACATCAGTTCATCCAAAAACGAGTACGGATTTGGCTCGACCCAGTCCACAGTTTTAGCATTAAAAGCATTAACAGAATACACAAAGAAATCACCAATAGCTGACGAAACGGGAGGAGAAGTGACTTTACTTATTGACGGCAAAAGGATTAAAAAACAATCATATTCTAACGGTTCAAAAAGTGCAATCATTTTTGACGATTTGGCAGGATATTTCACAGAAGGCATGCATACTGTCGATGTGAGATTCAGTAACGCAGAGGCAATTCTACCTTTCGATTTCTCAGTTAAATATGCGACAACACTACCACCAAGTTCTCCAAAATGTGCGGTAGATTTAAGTACAAAATTAAATGCAGAAGCTGTAAATGTTGGCGAAACGGTGCGCTATGTTGCTGAAATTCAAAATGTTAGCGACGAAGATGTAGCCAATCCAATCGCGGTCATTGGCATCCCCGCAGGACTAAGTTTACAGCCATGGCAATTGAAAAAATTAGAAGAGCAAGGACTATGTGATTATTATGAATTGAAAGGAAATTATCTCGTTTTATATTATCGTGGTTTGACACAAGGGGAGAAGCAGACGATTAATTTAGATTTGAAAGCTGATATTGCGGGTAGTTTTGTTGCGCCAGCTTCGGTGGCTTATTTGTATTATGAGAATGAGCATCGGGATTGGGTTGGTGGCACAGAGGTGCTTGTGCAATAAGGTTTTGTATTATAAACTTCTGACACCAGAAAATAAATGCAAAGTTTAATTTTGTTTTGAAAATAAATCGTAGATGATTGTAATTTTAAGTATGAGTTTGTATTTTTATGAAAATAAAACGAGAAAACTACACAATGGCAAGAGATACGATACATTTTGCGGTAAAATCTGCTTTGGAATCAAGTGGGTGGATTATTACTGACGACCCTTTATATTTAAAACTACAAGGAGAGGATAAAAATAGAGCCTTAGAGGTTGATTTGGGAGCAGAACAACTTTTTGCCGCTGAAAAAGGACCAGAGAGAATAGCGGTAGAGGTAAAAACATTTTCAAGTAGTTCGGTGTTGAATGGTTTCCATGAAGCATTAGGACAGTATCTTGATTATAGAGATGCCATGCAAGAAATAGATATGGACAGAATTTTATTTCTTGCAGTATCAGAAACGACAGCCGCACGTATCGAAAATTCCCCTTTCATTATGAGGAGGATTGCGCAATATGGATTGAAAATTTTAGTTGTAGATATTTTCGAAGAAAAAATAATAGAATGGAAAAGCTAAAGAAGTATGCAGAAATTATCGAAGAAGAATTAAGTCGCTACACCTCGATTTCTTATGCCAATGCGCGTGAATTAAAACAGCATCTTGTTATCAATGCAGAGAAAAATGAGTTTATTCTATTAGAAACGGGCTGGATTCGTCATATTTTTCACCATAATATCGTATTTCACTTTCAATTACGAGATAATCGTGTGCGCTTGTTTTGCAATAATACTGATATCGAGATTGGTGACAGATTAGCAGAAAAAGGAATCCCTAAATCAGATATTGTCGTCGAGTTTGTACATGAATTAGAGCGTGGCAATGGCTATGCAAAAAACTAATACACTAACTATTCATTCTTTTTCCTCATTTCCACAAAATTTCTATCTTTACAGTCATAGATGTTAGACTTGGATTGTAGTCTAACATCTAAAATCCAACATCTAACATCTATTAAGAAAATGGAATACGACGAAACGAGTGGACTACGCGATGCCATAAAAGCCTCACCAGACAATTTACCACTACGCAAATTATTAGTAAATGCACTTTTGCGCCAAAAACGCCATGAAGAAGGCGAAATCGAAGCAAAGGACGCACTCCGCATTTTTCCAAACGACATACAACTTAAGTTAGCCTTAGTTGAATGCTTTGCCGAGCAAGACAAATTGAGTATGGGCTTAGTCATCATCGAAGAACTAACTAGCCAAGCAACTCCTCCAGCCAGTGCCTTTTTATTAGAAGCAAAATTGCTTTTAAAATCAAAAAATCCGCAGGATGCGAAAACCAGCTATGAAAAAGCCGTTCTGCTCAATCCAGAGCTAAAAGATACCTTTTTAGAAAGCGAAATTAATCTACAAATCGGACGAAATGTCGAACCCGAACCAGAGCGCATTCGCCTCGGAGGTAATCCAAATGCAGATGAAGAAGAAAGCGAAAGCAGTATCGGAATTGAGCGTCCAAAAGTCGGATTTTCGGATGTAGGAGGCATGGAAAAAGTCAAAGAGGAAATCAATTTAAAGATAATTTCTCCTTTAAAATTTCCAGACTTGTACAAAGCCTATGGTAAAGAAATTGGCGGAGGAATACTCCTTTATGGACCTCCAGGTTGCGGCAAAACCTTCATTGCGCGTGCAACAGCAGGTGAAGTAAACGCTAATTTTATCTACGTCGGCATCAGCGATATTTTGGATATGTGGGTTGGTGGAAGTGAGAAAAATCTACATGCTATTTTTGAAAAAGCACGAAAGATGAAGCCTTGCGTTTTATTTTTTGATGAAGTGGATGCCCTCGCTGCTAATCGCACAGATTTACGTCAATCGGCGGGTAAAAATGTCATTAATCAGTTCCTTTTTGAGTTAGATGGACAGTATTCCAACGACGGAGTTTTAATCCTCGGTGCGACCAATGCACCTTGGCATTTAGACAATGCATTCCGTCGGGGTGGACGTTTCTCGCGCGTTATTTTTGTACCACCACCAGATGCCAAAGGACGCGAAGAAATTTTACGTATTCAATTGAAAGACAAGCCAATAGGGAAGATTGATTACGCCAAAGTTGCCAAAAAAACGAGCGATTATTCAGGAGCAGATTTAAAGACTTTAATCGACATTGCGACCGAAGGGAAATTGGAAGAAGCCATGCGAAAAGGCAAGTTAATTCCATTAGAGACGAGTGATTTGCTTTCTGCGATTAAAAAGCAAAAAGCCACCACCAAAGAATGGTTTGGTACTGCTAAGAACTACGCTATGTTTGCTAACGAGGCAGGCATTTACGACGAGATATTAGAATATTTGAAACGATAAAAATATCACGCCCGTTCCATGGCGTGTACGGTAGCACGTGGTTTTTTCTCGTGCATAAGTAAATTAAATTCACGCTGTGGAACGGGCGTGATACTTCCTAAACCTAACATTATTATGAAATTTTTACTAAACACCATAGCACTATTGCTAATTATTAGTCTCAATCCTATTACTTTATCTGCACAAGAAGGTCCTGGTCCTTATTTCACGGCATCAACTGCTCCTTTAGAGACTCAAAAACGAGAAACTTGGCAGTATATGAAAGCTGCGATGCGAGATAAAAGTGCTTCTAAAATGGATAAAAAACGCCAAGCACTTATTAGTGCAATAGGCGATACCAAAACACAAATTCGCTCGGTTGGTAATTACAAAGGAGACTCTTCATTAAAAGATGCTCTTTTGACTTATTTGACAACTATGCAGACGATTATTAAAGAAGATTATGGAAAAATTATGGATTTAGAAGCCATAGCTGAACAATCTTACGATAATATGGAAGCTTACCTGACGACGCAAGAGATTGCAAACGATAAACTCAATGAAGCTGGAGTAATTGTCGATGAAGAGATGGATAAATTTGTTGAAACTTACAGTATTAATTTGATTGAAGGAGAAAGCTCGCGCTTAGATAAAAAGATTAGTAATGGTTCCGAATTAATGAAATACAACAACGATATGTTTTTGAATTTCTTCAAAGGACAGCACGAGTCTATCTATCTTACTAAAGCGGTGGAATCTGGTGATGTAAGTGCTATGGAGCAGAGTGTCAGCGCATTAGAGTCTGCATCTACGGAGGCGATGGCTGAATTAGATGAAATGAAAGGATTTGAGGGAGACAAAGGAATGATAGAGGCAGTGCGAGGAATGCACCAATACTTTATTGGAATTGCAACGGATGATTATCCAAAAATTGTTGATTTTCATTTGAAGAAAGACAATATGGAAAAGCTTCAAAAAGAAATGGGAGCGAAGAAGAAAAAAGATATTACGAAAGAGGATGCCGCAGCTTATAATAAAGCTTCACAAGAGTACAATGTAGCGGTTAAAGACATCAATAATCGCATAGATGCTTTGAATAAAAAACGCCAGTCTGCTTATAAGACGTACAACAAAAAGAAAGA
>CAZQTE010000247.1:0-8834 GCA_964595615.1 uncultured Saprospiraceae bacterium | reverse complement strand
TTTTTCTAACGCATCTTTGGTCTTCTGCGTTTACCTCCTGGACGGTAACCTTTTTGCCCGCCACCTTGTCTCATCGCAGCTTTCATTTGACCTTGTTGTTTCATGGCTTGGTCAAACTGTGCAATCTGAGCTTTCACCTCTGGCATAGTTACATTTAAACCTTTTAAAGTCTTCATGTGTGCTTTTACCTGATTCCAATTGTTTTTACGTGCAGCATTATTTGCAAATTGAAGTTCAAGCATTGCTTTTTCATTATCCGTAGGTACTTCAATTTGTCCTGCTTGTTTAAAGTGAGCTTCTGCACCAGAGTGGTCTCCTTGCATTTGTGCAATTGAACCATTTAACATATAGTAGTAGGCACGATTCGTTGTATACAGTAAGTTGGGAAAGTAAGTCAGGTCTAAACGCTTTTTTGCGCCTTCAAAGTCCTCTTGTTGGAGTAAAGTACCTGCTGATTGAATAGTTCCTAAAAGAAAATAACTAACCAAAAGTAAAATTCCTGCTAAGATAAATGGAAATCCATACCAAAAACCAAATCCGATGGATAGGGCAGTGCCCCCAATTATACCTAAAGCTATCAAAGCAAATTTTACGTAAATATTTATAGTAAACATGTAATGAAGTTTTTTTTTACTTAAAAAGTGTGTGCAATTTTCTGCTCGGCAAAGATAGCTTTAAATCTTGGACAATAAAAAAGCGAGAAAGCATTTACTGCTTTCTCGCTAATGTCGCATACTTTTATGTATCAAAGTATTCTTCTCAGAAACCTTAATTTCTTTTTCTTATAGATACATTTTCCTCATTAAACTCTGTCACCGTTATCTCTGTGCGACGGTTGGCTTGATGTTCCTCATCAGTACATTGAACACCGTTTGTACATTGATTTGTCAATGAAGATTCGCCATACCCACGTGCTGTAACACGCGTAGAACTGATACCACGAGATATTATGTATTCTATTGCTGAGTTTGCACGTCTTTGAGATAAGTCTCGGTTGTACTCATCATTTCCGCGTGAGTCTGTGTGAGAACCTAACTCAATTTTCAAGGAAGAGTAACGTTGCATTAAACGAACAACATTATCTAATTCTAATGCTGCATCAGGACGAATATCTGCCTTGTCAAAATCGTAGTAAACATCCTCTAAAACAATGACTTCTCCTTTTTTGATTTGAGGAGCTAATTTTAGAGTAACTTTGATAGGTTCATTGCTTTTAGTATCAATTTTTGTATGGTCTAAAAGTAAGTAATCTTCTACAAATTTGGCTTTTGTTGCAGTAAGTTCATGATCACATCCACAATCAATCATCGCATCAAACTCACCTTTTGAGTCTGTCTTGAACTCTTGTAAAGACCCGTCGCACATATTTTTCAAAACAACCTTAGAATTTGGTATAGGCTTTAATGTTTGAACATTTAGTACTATTCCTTCTAAAGCTTTTGTAATGCGAGCTGGTGCCAATGGAACTAAAGGCAATGAAAATATTTCTTCCGCTTCTAAATCGGCTGCAGAAACTGTTAACTCTAAAGGCTCAAAACCTGGCTTGTTAACTAATACTTTATAAAAACCATTAGGTACGGTTGTATACTCATTTGGTTTTTTCTTTTTAGACTTTAAATCTTTTTCCATTAATTTTTCCTTGTCTAAAAAGGCTTGATTAGGTATTTTATCCAAGATTGGTGTGATTGAAATTTTTGCATCGCCCAGTTGTGCATCCGTTTCTTTATTAACAACAATTAACTTAATGTCAATAGGTTCGATTGCATTTGACCAGGTGTAAATGTCATCTTCGCCTAATCCTCCATTTCTATTTGAACCAAGAAAACCATTTTTACCTCCAAGTAGTGAAATGTATGAAAAATCATCAAAACGAGAGTTAATTGGTTTTGGTAAGTTAACTGGTTTTGACCACTCACCATTTATATTCTCTGACATAAATATGTCTAATCCTCCATACCCCTTTTGTCCGTTAGATGAGAAGAAAAGACGACCAGCTTCATCCATGAAAGGGAAGTAATCTGTACCTGGACTATTAATTTCCCCTTTTAATTGTGTTGGTTCGCCCCAATTACCTTCATTATAATCAACGACCCAAAGATTGGTGTCCTTAGTATCATGATTTCCAGGAGGACGACTAGATGCGAAGTATACTTGCTTTCCATCTGGAGAAAAAGTCGCATGCATGTTAGAAAAATCACGAGAATTGAAAGGTAGTTTAGTCACATTTGTCCACTTCCCATTTACTAATTCAGCAGAGAAAAGCTGCAAAACCTTTAATTTTGGTTCTTTAGCATAACTACGCGTAAAAATCATTAAATCTTTACTTGGATGAAAAGTAGGAGCAGCGTCGTGATAATTTATTTTTACCTCTCCACCTATGATGCGAATGTTTTTGTATCCTTCCTGTCCATTTTTATCTGCGATAAATAAATCTGCATAACGTTGACCTTTTAAATCAGGGTCTTCACATATAAGACCATTTTTATCGCGCGCACTTGTAACTATTAGGTTGTCACCAAAAGGAATTGCATGAAAGTCATTATACTCACTGTTTACTTCCTTTAGATTCTTTACTGTAAAGGCATCTTTTTGCGCTAATGCTGGGACAGTAGCGAGGAGGAAAACTATTATTATTTGAAAAATCGGTTTCATTAGAATGAATTTAAAATTTGTGTAGCAAGAAGCTGTTTGAGTTTAAGTATTTTTCTATCCATACGGACAAGTTATGAGAGAATATTTTTCGTTTATTTTGGCTTTTAAAACCGCCAATACCCTACGGTCTTTAAGGATTTTAAAAGTGAAAATAGGCGGAAAATTGTCCTCATATAGAGAATTAGTTAAATTCAACCAGCTTCTAAGAGTGATATTAACGATTTTGTAAAAATCGTTATCCTCACTACAAGAAACGCGGGTGAACGATATCACAATTTTTACAAGGCAGAGTAAAACCTGCTAAGATTTCAAAACTACCAGCAGTTTTTGCATTCAAAGCAGAAGTCGTAAAGTCCATAGCTGCTCCAATACGGAAACCTTTATTGAAATAGTATTGAACTAAAAAGTCAAAACTATCACCAAGACGGTATCCAACTCCAGCCATGAAATGTTGCATAAATAGTGCGTTAACATTCAAATCTAATTCGAATGGGGTACTTGGGTTGTATGTTATTAATGCATTTGGAAAAAGTTCGAAATTTTTGTTTATCTCAAAATTCATTCCTGCCATAGCATAATAAGTATTTAATTTTGGGCTAAAAGCAGCCGTTTCACTGTAAAGTCCATTTTTTAACAAACGTGGAGCAGAAATCCCCGCGTAGTAATTTTTTGCTTGATAAAAGACTCCAAATCCAAAATTAGGAGTGATATTAGTCTCAGCAGTTGCACCTTGTACTATGTCTGGGTCAACTCCTTGAGCCAATGCCCAGTTTGTACGATTTTGCTCCATACGAGCCGATAATCCAAAACTCAAACGTGAGTCGCGGTCTATCTCGACACGGTAGGCATAAGAACCACTTACTACCAATGTTTCATAAAAACCAATACGGTCTGAAGTAATAGACAAACCTACTGCACTCGCATCATCTTTCAATGGTGTATGTGCGAAGATATTCGTTGTCGTAGGTGCACCTTCGATACCTGTCCACCACTGGTTGCGGTAGATAGCACCAATGTCTAAAACTTCTGGATTACCAGTAAATGCTGGATTGTAATTTAATTTATTGAACATGTAGTGCGTAAAGATGACGTCACTTTGCCCAAACAAGTTGCCTGTAAATAGGCATATAAAGCTGATGAATAAAAACTTTTTCATGACACAGAATTTATAAGATAGTTGTTTGTTGGCAGTTGACAATTGAGAATGAAGACATTTTATTTGTCTCAACTTAATTGTCAACTGATAACGTTCAACACGCTGTTATTTAATAATAGTGATATATCCTTGTTTACAATTTGCACCGTCTGGTGTCAAATTAAGGATGTAGAAATAAGTACCTGCGGGTAATTCAGTACCGTTACCGTCGAGGTCGCCGACCCAATCGTTTTGGTAAGGTGCGGCAGAGTAGACCTCATCGCCCCAACGATTAAAAATCACTATGTTGTTGTCTGGATAAAGATTTTCCTCTTCCAAACAATCAATGAAGAATGTAGGATTACTTTCATCTCCATTTGGAGAGAAGAAATTCGGGTAAAAGCAGTCTTCATCTATAGGTGGATTTACAGTAATATAAACCCAAGCTAGATCACAAATGTCTTGACAAACATCACTACAAATTTGATATTGTAAACTGTCTAATCCACTAAATTCTGCATTAGGAGTATATGTTATTGACTCATCTGAATTAAATTCTGCTGTGCCATTTGCGGGTGCAATTATTATTTGATAATTGATACCAGTATTATTGCCCATTAAGTCATTGTCCATAACATTTAGAGTAACAGAAGTCTCTGGCTCTGTTACCGCTTCATCTTCAAAAGCATCTACGCCGCTAATCGTTTCAATGAAAATAGGAGAGGAGCTAGCAGTTGTGTTACATGGAGTCGTAACGACTACAAAATATTCTCCTTCATTTGAGAATGTAAATGGACTTATTGTAAATGTGTTATCCATTCCAGTACCTAATGAAGTTATATCTCCATTATTGTCATAGAACCATTCGTAAATTGCTCCATCAACAGTTAACCCTGAACCTGTAAAAGTTACAGAACCTTCGTTACATGCTAAATCTGTATCTGCCAAAATATTTGCTTCAACAGCATTATCAATAACTGTGACTTGTGCTGTACCTGGAACTTCAGCTGTACATCCATTTGCTGTACTTAAAGTAAGTGTATATTCTCCTGCATTATTTGCATCTACATTGGATAAAACCGCAACATATTCGTCGTTCTCATCTGCTATTCCTGTTTGCATGAAACCATTTGGTCCTGACCATGTATAAGTAATCTCTCCAGTAAAATCAGCAGTATTTGTTCCTATAAGGGTTACATCCTCTCCAGGACATACCGTAGCATCACCAGCAGTGATGTCAACAATTGGAGCATTTTCAACATAAATATTAAAAGTTCCTACACCGACTGGACATTCATTTTCTGAAGACAACAAAAGAACGTAAAGACCTGTATCTTGTACAGAAATATTTTCGAGTGTTGTAGAAAAAGGGGTCGTTGTTTCAACTGTTCCTTCAGCAAAAATACCGTTTTGATTTTCCCAAGTCCATACAACCACATCAACATTAGGGTTCCCATTAAATGCGCTTAGTACTGCTGTCTCACCCGCACAATACGTTCCACCACCGTCTAATGAAAAAATGACTGGTGCAGGGTCAATAACTACATCTATAGTTATTGTATCTGCAGCACAAGCTTGTTCTGAAACAACAATAAGTGACCAGATACCACTCCAATTATCGTTTAACTCATCAGTTTCAAAAGACAATGGTTCATCACCATTCACAGTATCTGAGAATTCAAAACCGTCTGGAGCAAGCCATGTATATGTTACTGTTTCAAGATTTGTATTTGTATTTTCTGCTGAGAAAGAAATAGGTGTTAATTGACAGTATGCACCTCCACCAATGACATTTTCGATGACAGGACGTTCATTTACGTTGATTTCAAGACTTGTCTCTCCTAATTCACAATCAAAATCTGTCGAAGAAAGAGATAAAGTAAATGTTCCAACGTTACTTGGGTGAACGCCTTCAATAACGGCTGGGAAAGGACCAGAACCAGGGGCTGTTGCCGTAAATTCATAATTTGGTCCAGACCAAGTGTAACTTACTGTTACTTCTTCGGATAGATTTCCATTAGCAGAAAGCATGATATCTTCATCTTCACAATAAGTACCACCGCCTGTAACTCCTGAATACTCAAAAGCAGAAGTTTCAACCAAAAGGAAAGGAAGAGTATCTATTTGACAGTCTCCTTCAACTATTAATGTGTATTCACCTGCATCCGCAGTTGAAAAACTCGGTATTGTTAAATTTACTGTTTCTGTATTATTGACAGTTTGCTCAAATGCTGTTTGCCCACCAGTAATTGTATAAGTCAAACTTCCGACACCTTCTATGGAGTTCATAGTCGTTAAAGTTACCTCATCTCCTTCACAATAAGCACCTGCACCATTTAAATTGATAAGCTGAGTAGGGGCAACTGCTGCTGCTACATTAATGCTTGAAGCCTCAGACACACATCCTTCGGCAGTTTCTACAACTAAACTGTATTCTCCATTTGTTTCCTCTGATATCTCATTGATAATGTATGAAAAACCGTTACTATCATCTAATGTGCCTTCCACATCTGAATTGTCTGGCAATGTCAAAGTATAAGTTCCTGCTAGAGAAGCATTTCCTGATATTGAAATACTATCACCTTCACAAATGACATTTGGTACATTTTGGAAGAAGGAAGAAACAGCTGGATTTGGATTAACAGTAATATTGAAATTACTAGAATTTACACATCCATTAGTATTTGTAATTGACAATGAATAATCTCCAGTCTGAGTTAAGTTCTCAAAACTTAAAATTAAATCTATGCCTGGTTGCACAACATCTGGAATAATTGTAGAATTGTCAGGAGCTATAACTTCAAAAGTGTAGTTTGAGCCAGCATTTGATAAAGAAGTGCTTAATAAAACTGTCTCACCTGCACAAATTGAAGCATTATCAATAACAAAAGCACCTATGCTAGGATTAGAGACAACGATTACATTTGCTGAAGCGGGTTCCGAAACACATCCGCGTTCATTTTCTGCAATGACACTGTAACTTCCTGAAATATTAGGACTAGATAAACCTAAATTCAATGATGAGTTTTGTCCACCCATTATTGTGTCTAAATGAATAACATCGTTTCCAAAAGAATATGTGAGATATATCAAATCTGTACTCGGAGCATCAACTGAAGCCGTTAATGTCACTTCTTCTGAATTTTGGCAGTAGACATTACTATTTGTAGTTAGACTTACTACAGGTGTATTGTCTTCTTGACAAACACAATCTTCAGAAATATCGATTGTGAACGTTCCTGTACCGTCTCCTGTGAATGGAATATAGGTCCAGTAATCAAGGATTTTATTATTTCCAAAGTTATTATCATAAGTAAATGGCACATTGGTTGGTTGAGGTTCTCCTGTTCCACCGCCACTTACATCTCCGCCAACTGTTGTATTGTCGTAGAAAAAATCTGTTTGAACGGGTACTCCATTTTCATTTATAAGGTTGAAAGTAACACCACCTGGGTTGTTTTCGACATCAATGATAGGAATATGGATTTCACCACCACGTACAGTAATATTATAACTGATTGTATAACCTTCTTGTATAGGAAGAGGATTTCCCAATCCGTCGTTTCCATCCCAAAAGATACTATCTGTGCCTGCTTCTACAAATGTAAAAAGGCGTCGGTCGATATCGTCTTCGAAATCTCCGTCACCATTTAAGTCAAGTTCTAGAATTGTAGTTCCACCCAAGTTAGTATCAAATACCGCAAATCCTCCAATACCTGTTTGTGTAGTATTGGGGTCACATTGAATACCGTCTTGGTCAAATCCAACAAAATTGAAATTTGTAAAATTGATAGAAGGATTGAAAATTGCAGAATTAGAAAGCCAAGTGGTATGCGTATTGGGAGTCTCAGCAAAAATATCAGTTACTAATGAACTAGCTGGTAAATCTCCTGCTGGTGGATTAAAAAATACTTTATTGTTAATTAATGCTTCATAATCTTCAGCCATTAATTGATAAAGGTATAATTGGTCAGCCGCCCAGGTAGAAGGATTATCAGAAACGGTATAGTTTCCAACAGTCACTGATTGATAAGTTGGAGCTTGTTCGCCATTTACAATACCAAAGGAATTGGAGCCTACCGTAAAACGGAATGGGTCAATATCATTAAAATCTACTCTGTAGCTATATCCATCTCTAGATAAGATATAAAAAGTAGGAGAGGTTTGATTGCCATTATTTAAAATCTCTGATACGTATTTATTGGAGTAAACACGACCAGTGAGCATATTACCACCTTGATTTGCGGCTGCATTTTGTGAGACAGTGATATCCCAAGCTAAAATGACGCGTTGAACATTTGGTTGGTCAACTGAGCGTGTCCAAGGTGCATTATTATCAATGTTGGCATAGGTTGCATCTGTCTCCCCAGGGAAATCAAATACTACTGTCCAAATTCCTTCATTACTAGCATCTACACTAACTACCCCTGGTTTGTAACCAGAAACGTTGCCTGTAGGACCGTTGGATTCTTGTGTATTGTTAAAGATGATTCCTGTGTTGTCTAAATTAGCATTTTCAAAGCGGGAATGGAATGTACCGTCAGGACGATAAACATCAATAAAGCCTCCTTGAATTCCAATGTGACTGGAACCCAAATTGATGAACTCGCCTGCTGCTGCATAGACTTTCATCTGTTGATTGTCGCGGGTGTCTAAAAAGAGTCGCTTACCAGGGTAATTGACGAAATCTTTAGAACCTTCGGCAATAATATCGGAAGGAAAATGAAAAAAACTTAGGAAAAAAACAAATAAAAAAATAGGGTTGCAGGCTACAGAAGTAGTCCGCATCTTTGTAAAGATTACGCTGTTCATGTTACAAGGGACGTTTCGGTTTTTAAGAAAATAATTTGTTGTACAATTTTGAATTATAGCCATTATTACGTTCTCTTATTTAAAAGAGTTGCAATAACCTGCTAGCAATTAATACTATACAGCATTCTTTATACGCATTTCTGGGACAGAACAAAGATAGACATTTTCTTTAAATAACGGATTTTTGTTATTTGAAAGTAAATGAAAATCAAGCCTTTGGTCTGACACCTATATA
>CAZQTE010000246.1:0-8881 GCA_964595615.1 uncultured Saprospiraceae bacterium | reverse complement strand
GGAATATAATCTTGTGAAAAATTGCAAGTAAGAAAACTTAGGAAAAGTAAAAGAGAAAAAAGGAATTTCATAAAGCAAGTTTTAATAATTTGAAAAAATAAGCCGCTGCAAACAAATTTATGCAAATACAATAAGTATTATTTCATTTTAACTCTTGTCTGCAAGCCAAAGTACCAAAATATCTATTGTTATTTCATATTAAACTTAATACAGGATTGACCAAAATAAGAAATTAGCCTATCTTTGTGTCCTTTCGCAAAGAGTATCCCCTTTTTCTACATCTAGTAGAAGTATAATAATCAAAATTCATTACAAATAATGGCAGACATCACATTTAAAGACTACAAAATCCCCTATAAAATTAATCCAAAATTTAAGACCAAAACTGCCTACATGTGTATGGAGTTTGGGATTGACCAAGCTTTGAAAATATTCTCTGGAGGATTGGGTTTCTTGGCAGGTTCGCACATGCGTAGTGCATACGAATTGAAACAAAACATGGTCGGTATCGGCGTGCTTTGGAAGACAGGTTACTATGACCAAGTGCGCAAAGGCAACCGCGAAATGGACTCGCTTTTCTTAGAGCGTAACTATAATTTCCTTGAAGACACAGGCATTCGTTTTGACATAAAAATACACGACCATCCTGTAAAAGTAAAGGCGATGTACCTCGCGCCAGAGACTTTTAATACTTGTCCAATTTTCTTTTTGAGCACAGATTTGCCAGAAAATGACCACCTTTCTCGTACAATTGTCAATCGCTTGTACGATAATAATGTGGAGACAAAAGTAGCGCAATGTACACTTTTGGGTATTGGTGGTGTGAAATTATTGGAGCGATTGAACTGGGAACCAGATACTTACCACTTCAATGAAGCGCACGCATTGCCAGCAGCTTTTGAGTTGTACTCTAAATTGGGTTCGGTAGAAGCTGTGAAAGAAAAAATTGTTTTCACTACACATACACCTGTAGAGGCTGGTAATGAAAAGCACAATTTCGATATGTTGGACAGAATGTCTTTCTTCGGAGATGTGCCAGCAGATGAGGTACGTAGAATTACGGGAACTTACGGTGAAGTTTTCAATCAAACTTTGGTTGGTTTACGTCTGTCTCGTTATGCGAATGGGGTTTCTGAAATTCATGGTCATGTTGCGCGCGAAATGTGGGAAAAGCACGACGGTGTTTGTGAAATCACGCATATTACCAACTCACAAAATCATACTTACTGGCACGATGCGGCTTATGATGCAGCTTTTAAAGCGAAGGATGATAAAGCGTATTTGGCACGTAAGGCGGAGATGAAAGCGGATGCATTTAAGGTCGTTGCTGACCAATGCGGGAAGATTTTTGACCCGAGTGTTTTGACTTTGGTTTGGGCACGTCGTTTTGGGGCGTACAAGCGTCCGCACTTGATTACACAAGACTTTGAGCGTTTTGAGCGCATTGTTAGCAACACAAAATATCCTGTGCAAATCATCTGGGCAGGTAAGCCTTATCCGCAGGATTATGGCGCGGTGGAGATTTGGAATAATTTAGCGCATTTAGCTAAAAAATATCCAAATGTGGCAATTTTGACGGGTTATGAATTAGATTTGTCTAAGAAATTGAAGGCAGGTTCTGATGTGTGGTTGAATAATCCTCGTGTGCCGCGCGAAGCGTCTGGAACGAGTGGTATGACGGCTGCGATGTTGGGTTCGGTAAACGTTTCGACTTTTGACGGTTGGGTTCCTGAATTTTGCAAACAAGGCAAAAATGGTTGGATGATTCCTAAGGTTGATTTGTCTTTACCTCAACACGAACAGGACATCTTTGACCGTGATAATATGTTGGATATTTTGGAAAATGAAGTTATCCCAACCTACTACGATAAGCCAAAAACTTGGTTAAAAATCGTGAAGCAAGGACAGAAGGATGTGACGCCGCAGTTTGATTCTAATCGTATGGCGACGGAATATTATACGAAGCTTTACACGAAGAAGGTTGTAAAGGTTGCAGAGTTGTAGAGTTTTGAGTTGCGGGTTCTGGGTTGTGAGTTGTGGGGTTTCCGCATAAAAAACGGCTTTCTGTGTGATGCAGAAAGCCGTTTTTCCGTTTATTCTTTGTCTTGTTTAATAAGTGCCAAATCCTTTCCCTTCCAAATAATCTACATAATCTACACTCCCTAAGCGAAATTTAACTGGAAATTTCACAGTATTTTCCAACTGCACTTCAATCTTACAAAAGAAAGCTAAATCTTTATAAGAGTAGCAGGAGTGAAGGAATTCTGGTGCTTTCTCTTCTCTAAAAAGCAAACTTTCTTTACTATTCGATTGCTCTATTTTTTGAATATCGAGCTTAGAAAATGAAGGTATTTCAACTTTCTCTACATGATTATCTGCGCTCAAACCGACTTGTGAGAAGGCAGTTAAGCTACTGAATATCAATGCTATGGAAAGTATTTTTTTCATTTTTTGTTAGTTATTGTGTTGAATAGTTGATTATGTTGATTGAACCATTTAACTATTTAACATAATCAACCTATCAACTAACTCCCTTTAATCGCCCGATTATAATTATTCGGTTTCTCCACAAATTTCTTGTCGCCGAAGATAGACTCTACAAATGCTTTTTTGTTAAATACTTGCAATTGTTCGATGCCCTCTCCTACTCCAATATACTTAATTGGAATTTTGAATTGGTCAGAAATTCCGATAGCAACACCACCTTTTGCCGTACCGTCTAATTTGGTCAATGCCAATGTCGTTACGTCCGTTGCTTTGGTGAATGCAGTTGCTTGTTCGATAGCATTTTGACCTGTCGTAGCGTCTAAGACTAACATGACTTCGTGTGGTGCGCCTGGACAAGCTTTGTCCATAGAACGCTTGATTTTACTCAACTCACTCATCAAGTTTACCTTATTATGCAAACGTCCAGCGGTGTCAATAATGACCACATCAGAACCAAATGCCTTCCCAATATCAACCGCCTCATAAGCCACCGCCGCAGGGTCAGTATGCATTCCTTTACTAAAGAAATTACAGCCGACACGGTCAGACCAAATCTTCAACTGGTCAACTGCCGCCGCACGGAAAGTATCTGCTGCTCCCAAAAGAACGTTCTTTCCTTGTTTTTTGTATTGATAAGCCAACTTTCCGATAGTAGTTGTCTTACCCACGCCATTTACACCCACAACCATGATGACGTGTGGTTTATTTTCTGAAGGTGTAGTAAAGTCCGCAATATCAGCGGTATTGTTTTCACTTAAAAGTTGTACGATTTCATCACGTAAGATACCGTTTAACTCAGAAGTATTGATATATTTGTCACGAGCCACACGCGCTTCGATGCGGTCGATAATCTTGATAGTCGTATCTAATCCGACATCCGAAGAAATCAAAATTCCCTCTAATTCATCCAAAAACTCCTCATCTACAGTAGATTTACCTGCGACCGCACGAGACAATTTGTCAAAAATTCCCGTTTTGGTTTTCTCTAATCCTTTGTCCAGGTCTTTCTTCTTTTCTTTGGAGAAAAATTTCTTAAAAAAACTCATTTATATTTACGAATTACGAATTACGAATTACGACAGACACAGCTTGCGCCCGTTGTGATTGAAAACAATATCTTAGTGGAAATAGTTGTAAAATCCCCTTTTAAGATACACTTGCTGCAAATGTAAGTAATTGTTAGTTGATTCCTGTTTATCGGTGTGCTTTTATGTATTCTGTTGGATTAATGTAGCCCGAAGTATCTGGATGATAGCCAGGACCTAAGGGCATTCCGACTACATTTCTTAGTTCAAAATGCAAATGTGCCAGATATGCGCCGTCTGCATTTCCGATTGTCGCAATTTGCTGCCCTTTTTTGACGACATCACCCACTTTCACCATATTTTCGAGACAATGGGCGTATAGACTTTCAACATTTGCTTCGTTGGGCACATGATGCTCTATTCTAATGACATTTCCCCAGCCGCCACCTTTGTCCTCTGCGTCTGTTACTACACCTGCTGCAATAGCATAAATGGGATGCCCTAAATCAGAGTTTCCCCCCGTCACCGCATTCCAATCATCGCCCAAATGATTATTTTCTGTGAATGGCTGCGCATTATAATAGCCTTTTGCATCGGGCTTTCCGACTGGGAAATCGAAACTATTAGCAATGGGAAAAACGATTGTATCTGCTGCTGGAATAGAATTTTGTACTTCTGTAATCGCATCAATTTTCCTTTCTTGACCTTCATTTTCACTACAAGAAATAAGGAGTGCTAAGCATATAACTAGCCCCAGACCGTTTTTAAATTTTATTATCATTTTAATTTTAATTAAGAATAGGGGTATCGTGACCTTTGAAGCATCATAAAGTCAAATAAACAACACGGCGGTAACAGTCATCTCCAAGATGCCTGTTACCTTTTAAGTGAAAATTACAAGCTTGCGGGACAAGTTAACAGGCACTTTAAAAGTGACTGTTAACGAGTAAAATCTTTTCTATGAAAGCAATTATCTTATTCTTCTTTTTAGGTTCGTTTTCATTTTATCAGTCTGACTATCAATTGATTAATGAAAGTGCGACAATAGAATCAACGGATAGCACGACTGTTTACATTTACACTTGGGGGATTAATGAAAATCCTATTTTGCAAACCAAATGTGCTGTCAAATTACAGAAAAAATATGGTTTTGGCTATCAAAGTCAAGGTTCTTGTATGATGGATGACTTGGATAGAATGCGCCGTTTTAATGCGCATAATCGTGAGGTGCGTGCTATTTTGGAAGCGCGTCATGGGGCGGATTGGGAGGAAAGATTTGAGGCGGAATTGGAGGAATGTGGGGCGCAGTGAGTGTTTATCGCCCCCTACCCCCCGACCGGGGGAACTCGCGTTGAACTTAATTTTTCTGTAAATCTTAGCTTTGGTTCTCCTTGTACCTCTTCATTTTCATGTTTCAAATGGATGAACTAAAATTCCAAATTACAGAAAGATTAAACACGAAGAAAGTTCCCCCGGTCGGGGTTAGGGGGCGCAACTACCGCAAAGCCTGCAAAAACCGCATCCTCAAAGAATTATTCACCTCTAATCGCTCTCTCGGAAATTCCTTTTTCAATTCCTCACTCGCCCCTTCATAGTAATGCTCAAAAAAGTCTACATCTAAACTTTTCTCCAAATCTGATAAACCATTTTTCACCGCCTGCGGACTTTCTTCTATCACATTTTCTAAAATACCTAAAGTCACCGCAACGATGTGTTTACAAACACCGTCAAAGCTATATGGACAAGTACAAGTCACCTTAAAATCATCCTTCTCTTTCCGAAAATTAATCTCATAATCCTCTGAACCATAAACAGTTGCTACAAATCCGTGTTCTACTCGCATCGGACGTATCATTTGGGTACGGTAAATTTCCCTGCCACGTTTGAGTGAAGTTTCAGTTGTATTTTGGTAAAGCCAATCTTCTGTAATTTCCATTTTTAATCTTTTTTCGTAAATATACTTGCTTCGGTTTTTAAACCAAAGTTAAATTCAATAAGTTTACATGAGGACGGTGGACGATTTACGGCCGCTACGCTTGACGGTGAACGGGCTGCTCTGACTTTCGAGGGCGTTTGTGTTTCTATTTTATTGATAATTTCTGAATGAAAAAAATCTTATTTATACTTCTTTTTCTTCCCTTTTTGATGCTGGCGCAGACATCTGAGACTCCCCTATCCTCTCGTATCGCGAGTTATGATATTCAGGTGACTTTGAATGCAGAAGATAAGACTTTGACGGCAAATGAAGTACTGCATTGGACAAATCCGTCACAAGACACCATTCACGAATTGCGTTTTCATGTCTATTTGAATGCATTTAAAAACAATCAATCGACTTATCTTTCGGGCGGCGGTGGATTTGGGGCTATTGGAAAAGAATATGATGAGGAATGTCTTTGGGGCGGTACAGATATTCAGAAAATTACGGATGAATATGGGAATGATTTGACGGCGACAATGGCTTACATTCAGCCAGATGATGATAATGAAGCAGACCAGACAGTTTTACAAATTCCTCTGCGACAGCCTGTTATGCCAGGTGGTAAAATTAGTGTGACCTTAGAGTGGGAAGCAAAAATACCCAAGACTATCTCGCGCGTTGGTTATGCAAAAGAATTTTTCTTTTTGGTGCAGTGGTTTCCTAAAGTTGGCGTTTATGAGCCAGCAGGGATGCGTTTTTCGGAGAAAGGAAATTGGAATTGTCATCAATATCATGCGCCGACGGAGTATTACAGTAATTTTGGTTTGTACAATGTGGACATTACCGTGCCTTCTGATTTTGAAGTGGGTGCGAGTGGTGTTTTGGTGGAGAAAAAAGAGAATGGGTCGCAGACAACACACTCTTATCAGGCAAATGATGTGATAGATTTTGCTTGGTCAGCTTCGCCTAAGTTTGTAGAGTTTAATGAAAAGTGGGAGGATGTTGATTTGCGTTTGTTGACTTATGAAGACCGTGCTATTTTTGCACCACGTATTTTTGGTGCTGCGAAAAATTCTTTGGAATATTTACACGATTTTGTGGGTGAATATCCTTATCAGACTTTAACGGTGGTTGCGCCACCTTTTCATGGTTTGCGCTCGGGGGCAATGGAATACCCGACTTTAGTGACGACTTTTGCGATGAATGGATTGCCTGAGGGCATGTTGAGCACGGAAACGCTGACGATACATGAGACGGTTCACCAATACTTTATGCAGATGTTGGCAACGAATGAGCAGGAAGAGGCTTGGTTAGATGAGGGTTTCACTTCTTATTTTGAGGCGAAAATCATGGATAAATATTACGAGGGCTTCTTTTACGACCCATATTTTGATATTCGGGTGGGAAGTCAGGAATTGCGACGCGGACGTTTTTTTGGTGCAAATAATGTAAAATTGCAAGCACTTTCTGCACCAACTTACAAAACTCAAGGCGGCTCGCATCGCGAGATTTCTTATGGGAAAGCGGCAGTGATGCTATGGACTTTGGAAGGGCTATTGGGCGAAGATAGAATGCGAGAGATTATGCAAACTTACTTTGAGCGTTGGAAATTTAAGCATCCATGTGGTGATGATTTTGTGGAGATAGTGACTGAAATTGTAGAGAAAAATTATGAACCAGATTTCGCGAATAATGTGCTGCATTTTTTAGAGCAAGCGGTGCATGGTACAGAGGTTTGTGATTATTCGATAGTCGGTATCCGAAATTTTAAAAAGGATGCAAAACGTGGTATTTTTGCAGATAATAACTGCGTTGAAGAAGGAAGTAATGAGCAATTTTCTTTGACAAATAAGGTAACATTGCACCGTCTCGGCGAGATGCAAGTTCCAGTGGAAGTCTTGCTAACTTACGAAAGCGGCAAAACCATTCTCGAAAAATGGGACGGTCAATCTCGTGTGCAAGTCTTTGAATATCAGTCAAATGAAAAAATAGTCAAAGCTGAGATTGACCCAGAACGCAAAATATTCATTGACAAAGATTTCATCAATAATAGTTATACAAATCAACCAGAGGGACAAGGAATTGCAAAGACAACTCGGACGTTTTTTACTTGGTTGCAGAATTTGTTGACGAGTGTATCTCTCTTAGTTTAGGAGTCAGGAGTCAGGCGGTACTCGCCAAGGCAGCCTGCCCCCTGACTCCTGACTCCTGACGCCTAAAAAAAATTAAGTGTCAGAAATAAAATCACATAGTGCATTTTCCGCCTATTTAGCGGGAATTAAGAATAGCTTTTCGGCGTGGAAAGTGTGGGGATTGCTGTATCTTCTTAATTTTTTATTTACGCTGGTTATCATTGCGCCGCTTGCGCAGTATTTGGAGAAAAAGATTGGAAATTCGCTCTTGGTGGAGAAGTGGGCGGACGGTTATAATTACACCGTAATGCATGATTTTTTGGCAAATTATGAAGTGAGTATTGCAGCTTTTACGGAGTTGACAATTGTGATTGCTGTGATTTATTTGGTCTTTTCTATTTTTACTTCGGGTGGGATTATTGAGGTTTTTCATAAAAATGAGAAAGCGCAAAACCTACGTAATTTTTGGAGTGGTTGCACTTATTACTTTTGGAGAATGTTGCGGATTACTATTTACTTTTTATTAATCCATGCGGTGGTTTTAGGCTTGTTTGGTTTTATTTTTTCTCAATTGATACCAGAGAGTCCTGATAGTGAATTGCAATACATTAATCCTCTGAAAATCATCTTACCGCTTTATCTAATCTTTGCCTTTTTTGTGGCGATGTGGCAGGATTTCACTAAGATTACTGCTGTGCAGCGCGATGAAACTATCTTAGTGGGTAGTTTTAAAGCAGCGACTGCTTTTGTCTTTAAAAATCTGGGTCGTGTTTCTCTTTTCTACTTATTAAACCTTTTAACTCTGGGTCTTTTTTATCTTCTTTATCGTTGTGGTAGCTTGAATTTTACGGGGATGAATATTGTATTTTTCTTTGGGCAAGTTTTGATTATTGGGCGGATTGGGATTAAGATTTGGAATGCGGCTGGTGGGATTTTGTTGAGCTCGGACCGCTAAGGAATGGCGTAGAAACAAGTCCATCATCTGGACAAGTCAAATTTTCTTCATTTTCCTTCGATTAATACTAAGGAACGCTAAAAAAATAACTTCTAACATTTGACAGGATAATTTGTCCTCATTTTGCACTTAAAATCAGTCCCCGACCTTCGGCACGGGGCAGGCAGCGTATCAACAATTATCCTTTTTTCAAGCCCAAACTGGGAAAAAATTCTCACTGTCAAACCTTTATAAGTTATTCTTTCAGCGTTCCTAAATCAATCATTTTTCTTATATACATTGCTGTCATGAAGCTCCAACCATAGAGTTGAATCTGCTAATTCTTTCCAACCAAATTTTTTGTATAAATCATGTGCATCTC